>JAFGFY010000146.1 GCA_016930795.1 Deltaproteobacteria bacterium | reverse complement strand
TCCCTTTTCAGGCACCTTCATGCCGGCCTCTGGAAGATGCGAGGTGCAGGGCCTTGGCCCAATGCTCTATCCCATAGAATGGTTCGGACACAGCAACTTCGGAGGCCGTTTTACGGCCCAGCTTAAATTCGCGGGTTGGGACGGTATTGTTGTGGAAGGAGCGGCCGATAAACCGTGCTGGATCAACATTGTCGACGACAAGGTTACCGTTGAAGACGCCAATGGGATATGGGGCCTGGATACCTGGGATACACAGGAGGAGATCGCCAGAAGAGTAATCCCCAGTCTCAAGCATGGTGAGTGGGCGGAAGTAGATGATGATAATTTCACGACTCAGGTACCTGCCGTGGTTTGCTGCGGTCCTGCTGGTGAAACCAAAAGCCGCCTTGGCTGTCTGCTTCACGGTCCGGGATCACAGGCCGCACTGTGCGGCTTCGGCGGGGTTTTTGGTTCAAAAAACCTCAAGGCGATCAGCGCGATCGGCACAGGGCGCGTACCCATTGCCGATCCCAAGGCATTCATGGAGACCCGGTTATGGTTCAATCAGTTCCAGTGGGATGTAGACAATCCCCGCGAGGCCGAAAGGTTCGCAAGTCGGGGATACAGTCTTATCAGCGGCGCACCTAGCGGTGGGAATGTAACCAATGGACAGCTTCCGCTTATTCCTGCTCGAGCGGCCGCCTGCGCGTCCTGCCCCAGGGGTTGTCGTATGCGGACGGCGACCTCCGACAGCAATGAGTCGGTTTGTGCGGGAACAATGGTTTTCATGTCTTTCGGAGGGGGAGGAAATCTAAAGGACACACGCAGAAACAATGACCTGATGCAAAAATACGGCCTTGGCCACTGGCAACTCATGCCTGTAAGACAATATCTTATGTCTCTCTACCAGAGAGGGCTTGTGGGGAAAGGGAAGAAGATCGATTGTGATCTCCCTCTGGATCAGGCTAACTCGCCGGCTTTCCCCCTAATGCTCATGGATGCCATGGCCACACGCAAGGGAATCGGTAATGACCTAACCGAGGGCGCAGCTAGATTTGCGAAAAAATACGGGCTCTTGGAAGAAGACCTTCATAGTGGAGCACTTCGTTTGACATACTGGGGAACAGCGGAACATTATGATTCAACCGTTGAAGTGGAGTGGAGCTATGGGTCTATCCTGGGAGAACGTGATCTCATGCTTCATATGATGGCCAATTATCCCCTCCACTGGATGGCACAATCGGGTGATCCCTACCTGACAGCCGAGCAGGCCGCAAAGCTTTACACGGACGCCATGGTTCCCTACAACGGAGATGAATTCATGATAGATTATAGTGAGGGTCCCACTGGAATATACTCAGATAGCAAGGTGAAGCAGGTTGCTTGGGTGAAGCATTATGAAAAATTCTGGATCGGTTCAGGTGGTTTTTGCGGCTGGCGATGGCCCATGTGCATCACGAACAATACCGCTGACAGGAGGGGCCCGACGCCTCAAGCGGAACCGAGATTCTGGAACGCGGTTACGGGGCAGAACCTCTCCTTTGCGGATGCTATGGAAATCGGTCACAAAATCTACACCCTGGACCGATCCATCTGGGTGTTGCAGGGCAGACACAGAAACCTGGAAGTATTTCCCGACTATATATATGACCAGCCAAACAGGATGGGCAATGATTTGCCAATGTACATAGATGGTAAATGGAAATATGATGCAGGTAGAGGCCGAAAGATTGATAGAGATAAATTCGAAGACTGGAAGACCAGGTTCTACAAGTTTGAGGGTTACAACCCGGAGAACGGCTATCCCACTCGAGAAACCCTTGAGGGGATGAATCTCAAGAGAGTGGCCGATACCTTAGAAAGCAAGGGTAAGTTGGGTTAGGAACTTCCAGAAGACCCACATGGTTTAACCGTAATTAGTCTGCCGTTGACTCTTGCTTGTTCAAGCTCAAAGAACTACAAGAGTCAACGGCGGATTTTTTTATATATCCCCCTCCTGTGATCCGGATAAAACGAACAGAAGAATGCTACAGACAACATCATCTAATCCTGTTTTACTTGACACAGAAGTCCAAACTCCCCTACACTCACTCCCCAAAAATGAATGGGGAAAAGATGACAAAAAACACAAAGGAATTGGGTGCCGAGCGGTTAAAGAGAATTCAGGACGCCTACGCAATGAAGATGCCGGACCGTATTCCTGTTACTCTCAATTTGGGCTATATGCTTGCCAGGCTGGAAGGTATGACCTATGTGGAGCTTGAACAGGATCCTGACAGGGCCTTGGAGGCGTTGGAAAAGTGGGCGTTGTATTTCCAGCCGGATTCCATTTCAGGAGGATTGATTTCCGGTGCCCCAAACATCATCCTTGGCGACAGGTTAACCAAATGGCCGGGATATGGTCTTGATGATGACAGACCCTTTCAATTTGTCGAAGGGGAATATATGACGGCGGATGAATATGACCATCTGCTGAGTGATCCAGGTGATTTTACCCTGCGAAAATTCATGCCACGCGTGTTTACCGAGCTTGAAGGACTGACGATGCTCCCGCCGATCGCGATGATGCTTTTGGCACATGGATCGATGGGCAGTCTTGCCGTCTTAAAGTCACCGCCGTTAATGAAGGCCGTAGAAGCGCTTCTCAAGGCGGCTCAGGCTAACATCGATGCCATGCAGTCGATGATGAAGACCGGGCAGAGAATGACGGAACTGGGATTTCCTTCAGCAATGGATATGGGCAGTATGGGTGTTGCCCCCTTTGATTTTATGGGTGATACGCTGAGGGGAATGAAGGGGATTATGATGGATATGTATCGCCGCCCTGAAAAGCTCCTTGCCGCGATGAATAAATTCAGGGGGATAAATTTCGAGGCATGCCTTCAGGCCTATAAGTTTACCGGTAGAAAGGTCGTTTTGTTTCCTCTGCACAGGGGATCGGACGGTTTTATGTCCATAGAGCAGTTTGAAACTTTCTACTGGCCGCAGTTGAGGGACTTTGTGCTGGATCTTGTTGACGCGGGAATGATCCCCACATTGTTTTATGAAGGAATATGGGATGAACGTCTGAATTACCTGGCTGAATTGCCCAAGGGAAAAACAAGGGGAATGTTTGACCGTAGCAATATGTTTAAGGTAAAAGAGGTGTTGGGTGATGTTATGCCCATTTCGGGGGGTTTCCCCGTTTCTCGGCTTAAGGTCGGTTCAGTGGATGATTTGCGCGACTTCACAAAGGAATGGTGTGAAATCATGGGTAGAGATGGCGGGTACATCATGAGCGCCAGTTCCGCCATGGATTACTGTGATAAGGACCTTGTTAAAGCCTGGGTAGATTTTACAAAAGAATACGGTCAATGTTAATATGATGAAGCTCCATCACTTTTTCGCTGTTCAATCGGAGGTATGCAATGAATAAAAATCGGCTTCTGTTATCTCTTCTCATATTCCAGCTTATTTCACTTCTCTTTATCAGTGTCTCGTTGGACTGTGTATATGCGCGAGCCAAGGATGAAGGCAAAGCGCCAGTTCCTGAAGAAGTCGCCATTGCACGACCGACTGCTGATGAAGTTCAACTCGCCGAACGCGCGCTGGATGATTTTCTAAAAAACGCCGATCCCTCCATTAAAAAGATTAATCTGAAATATCCCGGTCTGATTTCAGTAAGGATCCCGCGCGAAAACACTGCTATAGTCCCAAACCTTGCCCCATTCTTTCTAATGAAGCATCAAGAAAACCTTAGAGTGGCTGAACAGGGCGATATCGATGTCCTGTTTATGGGAGACTCAATTACTGATTTCTGGCGTAATACGGAAGGAACTTTTGCAGGCAAACCCATATTAGACAAATACTTCGGACATCTCAAAGTGGCTAATTTCGGTATCGCCGGGGATACAACCCAGGGAGTTCTTTACAGGTTGCAGAATGGAGAGGGACAAGGTTTTAGTCCCAAAGCTGTTATGCTTATGATCGGAACCAATAATACCATGCAGAACAACGCCCCTGAAATCGCAGAAGGGATAGGCGCCGTAGTTCTGGAACTTAAGAAGGATTTTCCAGACGCGAAAATACTCCTTTTAGGGATCTTCCCCAGGGGTACGCCCAATGACCCGGTTCGTGCAACCGTCAAGGAAATCAATGAGATCATATCAAGACTCCATGATGGCGACAGGGTTCACTACCTGGATATAGGATCAGAATTCTTGGATGCCAGCGGCAACATACCCGAGGATGTGATGACTGATGCCCTACACCCTTCAACAAAAGGCTATGAAATATGGGCTAACGCCGTAAAAGAGCCCCTTGAAAAACTGATAAATCAGGGGGGAGTTGGAGAATAGAAAGGATCTCCTAACCGCCTTTCGATTTTCGCTTCGCGAAATCCGAACTGAACACCGATTCCGAACTTGAGCGGAGACATGATTTCGGTTTAGCAAACCATCCACACAGCTATGTTCCTTTAGGCGGAGGCCCGAACTTGATGTCCCCACTCAATTTGATGGCCATCTGAATATGCGGCCGCTCGAATCCCTTCCAGGATACCCGGCCATGTTCCACATTTCTGGGAATAAACAACGCTGAACTCGTGGTAATGATTTGTTTTTCGCCACCCATGTAGCCCTCGATTTCACCACCAAGGTATCCCGGTCGACTAGGGTCTGTGCCGATGTTTACAATGATCTCGTCATAGTCATGTGCTTCAACCGCGGCATGCATGGGATTCGGCTTTGGCTTTTCCCGCACCCAATTGTACATGATGAAGACGTTGCATCCGGGTACGGCTTCATTGTTCATAAGGATCACACCGGGACTTGTACTGTCAAGGGGCGCCCTTACCAGATACTGATTATATCTCGACCCGCTCATCATAGCATTCCTCCCTATCGGAAAAAATCAATTGGACCTACGTATTTCTTATCACGACTAGCATGACCCAATTTGGATGTCAAAACCAAAGCTTCTTCCCGATTATCTCATTGAGGATCTCTATGCTTCTGATATCACTTTGAAGACTCGCAATAAGAGCATCCGATCATTTCCCCTTTCCAGTCCCAACATTGCCAAATGGTAATCTTCAGGCAATCATCTGGTTATCTTATTTATGTTATGTGAAGTTTCTTACCTTAATGTTTCCATTCAAAAGGAGAACTCTCAAAAACTAAACCAGGTCTCGCTCCACAATACTGTGGATACGAGAAGAAACGGGCCAAAATTGAATTTAAAGGAGGTGATGGTAGAACTATTGAGTCTTTTATCAGGTGATGCAGTATGTTTCCCGAACCAAAGTTTAACAGGACATAGACACAATTAAGGAGGGAAAAAGCATGACAAAACAGATGGTTAAGAATTATCAATCAGTACTGCTTAGCATGATTCTGCTGCTGTCGTTTACGACATTTGCTTTCGCTGAAGGAGGAGGACGATACAGTACCGAAGACGCCTGGACCTTCGGAGTGATGGCTGATACCCAGTGGACTTTAAGCAGCAGCACAAATCCTACCCCAAATCCAAATCCACAGTATGTAGCGGCTGACACAGCCATCGCAATGCACGAAGAATTCATCGATCATGGAGTCAAATTTGTTATCCAATGCGGAGATTTGACAGATAGAGCCGGAGATGCCGGCATGTATGCCCGTGATGATGCGAACCAAAATCTGTATGACGCCGGAATCGGTTTCTTTCCCCTGCGCGGTAACCATGAAACATATGGTGACCTGTACGGCCGGGATCCAAATAAAGATTTGAATATTCCGGCTTATCTTGACGCGTTTCCTCAGACTCTAGGGCTTGCAGATACCTATGGCGCGACGAATTTCAGCAGTCCAAGTTCTCTTATGCCGGGAACTGAAATCTTGGATGGATTGAGCTACGCCTTTGATTACGGCCCCCCTGGTAATAATGCCACATTTCTTATTGTGGATGTTGAGGTGACACATTTTATTGTTCAGGAGGCACCCTATAATCCGCAATCATGCGTAGACGCGGTAACTCCCGGCACGCCGGAAGGCACGACTCCTTTCTGCGGTCAAGGTTATCTCTATTTTTTAAATAGTTGGTTATATGGTTATAATTCTGGATTTGTTGTTTACCAGGCCACATATGATATTTCAAATGGCGTGACAACCATTTATGATTCCG
>JAFGFY010000145.1 GCA_016930795.1 Deltaproteobacteria bacterium | reverse complement strand
GTGTCAGCGGGACGCTCTTTAATAATTTAGTTGAACGATGTTATTGAATTTGAAAAGAGCGTCCCGCTTTAAAATCTCTTTTACAGTTAGTGCTGATTACCCGGGTGGAATGAAAATGACATGGAAATACAAAGGAAAGATAAAAAGGGATAAGATCAAGTTGACTTATACAACCAAGACGTCTGGCGGTTTTAGCGGCATGGGCTCTCCTCCCTCCCAGAGTCTTATTATTCGACGCGCAAAATAATGAAACAGAGGCGGGGAGCGAGAATGAAGATACCCATTTACCAAGTTGATGCTTTCACATCCGATGTGTTCTCCGGCAATCCTGCGGCTGTTTGCATTCTGGATACCTGGATTGATGACCGACGCCTACAGTCCATCGCGGCAGAGAACAACTTGTCTGAGACGGCTTATGTCGTTCAAACCGAGAACGGTTTTGACATTCGATGGTTTACTCCATTGACAGAAGTTGACCTTTGCGGCCACGCGACACTGGCAAGCGCCTTCGTGCAGTTCGTCTGTCAAAAGTGGACTGAGGATACGATCAGGTTTCAGACGCGAAAAAGCGGTGAACTCGTCGTAACAAAGCGGGATGATCTCTTTGAAATGGATTTTCCGGCACGGCCCGCTTATGCCCGGACGCCTCCCGATGGACTCGGCAAGGCATTGGGGGTCACACCAAGAAAGGTATTCGGCTCGGTGGAAGATTTGATGGTAGTATTGGACAATGAGAAGGCTGTCGTGGACGTTAAGCCTGCTTTTCCCGCATTGGAACAGGTGGAATGCCGAGGCATTATCATAACGGCGCGGGGAGATCAATGCGATTTCGTCTCACGATTCTTCGCTCCGAAAGTTGGAATACCGGAAGACCCCGTAACAGGTTCCGCCCATTGTGTGTTGATACCCTACTGGGCGGAAGTTATAGGTAAAAAAACGCTTCATGCTTTTCAAGTTTCGAAGCGGGGCGGAGAATTGTATTGCAGACATGCCGGTGAACGTGTCATGATTTCCGGCAAGGCAGCGCTCTATCTGGAAGGCACGATAACCATCTGAAGGCAGCATGTGTTCTTTTGGCTGTTGTCCTCAGGTATAGGGAGTAATCATTATGTCAAGGAGATATCAAAATCTACTGTCACCTATTCAGATAGGCAATATTGTTTTTAAGAACAGATTGATAGCCTCTCCAAGCGCGCCGCTTTTCGTTCAGGGTTCGGAGAATTATCCTACTGAGGCAACGATCACCCATTACGCCAATAAGGCCAAAAACGGTGTCGCCCTGGTGGTCTTGTCACATGTCGGTACACCGGTCGTGGCACGTGGTGAAGATGAAGAAGAGGCTTCTTCAGGGGGCGTGATTTCGGGCTTTGATGTTGAAAGCGACAATGGCCGGAATTACCTCTCCCATTTGACCGAAGCCGTTCATTTCTACGGTGCCAAAGTCTCAATGCAAATCGGCGGATCCGTGCCCGCAAAATACGACGCCAGTGACGGAATACCTGCTGAAGACATTTTTGGATTCGGTCCCCCAATATTACGGGAGGAAATTCCCGCTGATTTATTGGATGAAGTCGCTGAAACATTCGTTCGCCAGGCCGTTCTACTGAAAGAGTCGGGTTTTGATTCAATATATCTGCACATGGCCTACCGGTTAACCATATTGGGTAGATTTCTGTCTCCCATGACCAACAAGAGGACTGACCAATATGGCGGGAACCTCGAAAATCAGGCCCGTTTTCCTCTCATGGTGGCCGACCGAATCAAGAAGGCATGCGGAAATGATTTCTTTATTTTCGCGAGTATAAGCGGCGCTGAACCCCCGGGAGGAAGAACACTGGAGGAGACCATAGAACTCGCCAGGATACTGTCTGGGCATATCGACTTGCTTCAGATACGGGGTCCGGGTGTGGATCCAAACCATCCAACAGGCTTCATATCGGAACGTACGCCTTACTTGTATCTGGCGGAAGCTGTTAAAAAGAGTGATCCTGGAATCGCGGTAGTGGCTGTCAGCGGATTTCAGGACCCTGATGTTTGTGATGACGTCATCGCGTCCGGAAAATCGGATTTCATATCCATGGCCAGATGCCTGATCAGTAATCCGGATTACGGCCGTCTGATATATGAGGGGAGGGGTGAAGATGTCGTTCCATGCATCCGATGTAACATGTGTCTGATAAGCAGTTCCTCCGCCTACAGGAACAGTGTTTGCTCTGTTAATCCTATCTGGGGACTAGAACACAAGATCGAAAGAATGATTCAACCGCCTACCGACAAAAAGAGGGTCGCGATTGTAGGAGGTGGACCCGCAGGCATGAAAGCGGCCTTGACAGCATTCGATAGAGGACATTTTGTGACGCTTTATGAAAAAAGCGATACCCTGGGAGGCCTTCTCAATACAACGAATAATGTATCCTTTAAATGGCCCTTGAGAAACTTTAGAGACTTTCTGGTACGGCAGACTGAAAAAGCAGACATAAGGGTACTTCTGAATATAGAGGCGACTCCTGAAATGCTTAAAAAGGAAAAATATGATGCAATCCTCCTTGCTGTGGGTGCGGTACCGATTGTTCCTCCAATTCCCGGCGTGGATGGGAAGCATGTTGTGTATGCCCAGGATGTCTACGGAAACGAGGATGCTTTGGCGGAGAAGATTGTCATAATAGGAGGAGGGGAAGTCGGCGTAGAAACCGGGATGCATCTCGCGGAAATGGGTCATGACATCGTCCTGCTAGAGGTTCTGGACAGGCTCGCGTCCCATGCTCCTCCCCTCCATTTCTACAATATGTTCAGGGAAGCCTGGGAGAGACTCCCGAACTTTAAGTATCATTTAAATGCCCATTGTACAGATATCGGAATGAGCAAAGTAACCTATAGAAAAGCGGACAATACGGAATATACTGTCGAGGCGGGCAGCGTGATTATCGCCGTGGGCATGAGGCCTAAAAATGACCTGGCTATAAGCTTTTATGGCGCAGGCGACGGATTTTTTATGATAGGCGATTGCAGTGCCGCCGGCAATGTTCAAAAGGCAATACGAAGCGCCTTCAGCATCGCGTCTATGCTCTAATGTCATGGGGCTAATAGGCCTATACTTTTATGAATTTCTGATGTAGATGGGAATTGATTGTCTCATCGACGAGGGAGGTTCTGAGTTCTTTGACTCGACGTGGAGGGTTAAAAATCCTCTTTTCATATGAAGAATCCAGATATAATAGGAAGGAGCAGAAAACGATGCCGGAAACACGTGTAAACGATCGAGTCTTCGATAAGTTCAATAGTTTTCGTCGCGGTATTGTTGTGGCATCAAAGATGAACAATCACGGATCAGCCAAACCGCTCGAGTCTCTTCTGAATGATGCTCTCGTCAACGCAGCCGCTAACCCCGTCGATTTGACATCTGACCCAAGAGCGACTGTCTGGGCAGAAACCTACCGGGTGTTGGGATTAAATCCGAAAAAATACCCGCCCGCTCATCTCGCGCTTCTCAAGCGGGTTCAGAAACCGGGCGCTTTCATTCCTTTTATCAACAAGGCTGTGGCGATCATGAACGATAATTCGATCCGGGGTGCCTTGCCGGTCGGTGGAGATGACATACTCCAGGCGGGAGAAACCCTTGAACTTCGTTTCGCGGAAGGGGATGAAGACTTCATCCCTCTCGATGATCCGGAGAAAACCGAGCATCCGGATTCCGGGGAAATTATTTACGTGGTCGCAGAAACCCGAGAGGTCATGTGCCGGCGCTGGAACTGGCGTAACGGGTTTCAGACCCGAATCACCGAAAAAACAGAAGCCATGGTTATGAACATCGATGGCCTCGGAGAGGAGAGTGAGAAAAGGGCCATATCAGTTCGTGATCGCGTGGCCCGAATGCTCGAAGAGTATTGTAACGCAGAGGTCGAGACGGCTCTCCTGTCGCCATCCAATCCATATTTTCGATTTCATGTGTAGACGAATTTTCTGAAAAATTATTCACAATAAATACCTGAGAAAACCGTTCTGGGAACAGAGGGTTGTAGAAAAGGGAAGCTAAGCGACTATGCCTTCATTAAGCACTGTAAATCCTTTTTTAGTAGATGGAAACTGGTATTCGGGAAGTGTCCACAACCATACGACGGCCTCGGATGGAAAGAACACCGTGGCTGAATTGGCAGAGTGGTATCAGGGGCATGGCATAGACTTTATCGTGATCACGGATCACAATGTGGTCGCTGATGTCTCCGAGGCCAGCAATCCTGACATTACAGTTATTCCCGGAGCAGAAATCGCGGTCTGTTGGGATGCCGCTTTTGGCGCAGAGATTCTTTGTCTGGGAATAGAAAAAGTCAAGCGTCAAGGCATCCACCCTCAAGATGTGATCAATGATGTCCTGGATCAAGGAGGCCTGCCCTTTCTTTCCCACCCCCACCTGAGTGGTGTTTACTCGGGTCTTATTATGGGTCTCGAAGGGCTCATGGGGATCGAGATATACAACCTCTTTGGGGTCAATGCGGGGAATCGGGGGAAAGCAACGGTTCATATGGACGATCTCATGGCCGTCGGTAAGATCCTTTGGGGTTTGGCTACAGATGACCGCCATGCCATTGATGCCATGAAGCCGCAGGCATGGATCGAGGTCAAGGCAAAGAGTAACGACCGCGAATCCATTCTAATGGCAGTGAAAAAGGGGCTTTACTACAGCACCACTGGTGTGAAGATTCATGATATTTCCATCACAGACACCTATGTAAGAGTGAGGTGTTCAGAAGCACAGCACGTCACCTTTTCAACGCTGCCCTGGTTATCAGCAAAGGTTGATGCGGATAATCAAGGGCTAATGACCGAGGCTGTGGTGGAATTAAACGCCATTGGTTCTTCACAAACGATCGAATCGTTTAACCAACAACTCATCGAAAAGGGCATGCAATCCACGCCTAAAGAGATCAGGCCCCATGTCCGTATTGAGGTTGACGATGGCCAAGGGCGTTTTGCCTGGTCTAATCCGCTTCCCTTACTGTAGTGACTTCTCGGAGTAGACTAAATGTGATGCGGGGCATCCTTTAATAATCAAATAATTCTATTTAGGAATGAAGCTATTCAATAATTTGATGACGTTACTCATATTCCCGTTAATCCATATGTTATTTAGATAGGTGTGAAGATGATTCAGAGACCGGTATTACTGTTGATGTTGATCCTCCTTGTGTTTCCCGTGTCCGCCGAGACCGCGAAACATGATCCGTTTGCATTGATCGAGGAGTTTTCCAGACTGAAGAAGGACAAATGCTGGCCGGGATTTGATCCTAGCGTCTATCCGGTGGCCATCTATGACGGCGAGCGTACACTGCTTTTCAATCATCCCCATCCGCCGGAGGGATTCACGGCATTGGAGGACCGTACTCATGTCGCCGTCTGGCAGGGACAACACCCCATGGTCAAGGGGAACACGTCGGTCGATATGGGCGGCATCACGTCAGCTACTGTGCTGCTGAACATGCTCGAGGAGACGCCGTTGAAGAAGGTTGCGGCGGTTGTTGCCCATGAATGCTTCCACGTCTATCAAAAGGGGCACTTCCCTGATCGCTGGCCGAATTCCACCGAGATCTTTCTCTATCCCGTGGAGGACACCGCGCAGTTGAGGCTTAAGCGGCTGGAGACAGAAGCGCTCAGACGTTCGTTCGATTCGGATGATTCAGCAGAAGGAGGGCCGTGGCTCGCGCTGGCACTGAAACTTCACACCGAGCGAATGGAGTTACTGCCGGAAGGGAGTCGCGACTGGGAACGGGGTGTGGAGTTTATCGAGGGTACGGCGAGATATGTCGAGTCGGTCGCTGCGGGTGAGGAACTTCCACTCATACCGGAGGAGGGTTATGCCGCTGACAAAGCACGATACCGTGCCTACTCCATCGGGTACGCCTGGGCGGTCTGGCTCGATAGGCTCCTTCCGGACTGGAAGAGGAATCTCAAGGAGGCCGATCCCCCTTGGCTCGACGTACTGTTAACTACGGGTTGGAAGGAACATGCGGGGTTGGCGGAATTTAGTGACGTGGAACTCGACACCTATTCGGCGATCGCCGAACGGGCTGCCAGTGAGATCATCAATGCAAAGGAACAGATGCGATCGGAGTTACTCGCCCGTGTGGGTTGGAAACTGGTCATCGTATGCTCTGCCGGCAGGCCGCTATGGCCTAGTGGCTTCGATCCGATGAACGTTAAGACGCTCGATAACGGTGAAGTGCTTCACACGCGCTGGTTGACATTAAAGAATGAGACGGGAGAATTCGAAGTCAACGGTACTCAGGCACTGACGGAACCAGCGGGGGAGCACCCGCTGTTCACAGGTGTGAGTCGCGTGACGGTGACCGGGATTAGAGAAAAATCGGAATTGCAACAAATGGGTGAGATGGTCTCCTTTGAAAGCGGGGCGATTTCGTTTAAGTTCGCTCGTGCAAAGTGGAAGTATGAGGACGAGACATTGACGATCTACCCCCTTGAACCGAAAGCACAGACCAATTAGGCTTCGGTGTCGGGCCTTGATAACTGGAGGTAAATTGAAGCAAAGTCAATAGAGGCGAAAATGTGTAAAAAGTGTTTAATCACATATTCTTCAATAACAGGCAACACGGAAAAAGTGGCGCTTAGATTTAAAGAGACATTTGAAAGGAAAGGGTGGCAATGTGATATTTTCAAAGTTCGAAAAAATGCCGAAGATATTCTCAGACCTCCTTTTGATATCCCTTCATATGATTTCGTCTGCGCCGGCTCCGGACTCAGGGCGCATCTGCCCTATAATGAAATATTAAACATGTTAAGAGGGTTCAGAACGGGAATGGACCCACGAATAGCGTTACGGTTCAGGGATGAGACTATTCCCTATATTGCAGAACCGGTACCCGAGATTCCCCCTCACAAAGATCCCAGGATCGATCATAGAAAAATAATCCTGGGTCCCGATTCCCCCAAGGCTGTCGTTTTTATCACTTACGCGGGGTATGAATTCGGGCCTAGAGAGGCAGAGCCCGCGATACAGTTGCTGTCGTTGGAATTAGAACACATCGGTTTTCAGTGTGTCGGTCATTTTTGCTGTCCCGGTAAATATGTCAATGACCCAATGCCCCAGACTTTCCACGGAGATATCCGTGACAGACCTAATGAAAGAGACCTGCGTACAGCACAGATGTTTATAGAAGAAAAGCTTGAAGAGACAGCCGACCAGGCGTGAAGAAGTTAAGTCTCCGTTTGACCGTTGAAAAAGACTAATAAAAGTCAACCAGAGACCTGTCTCCAGTATAAGGATATTACGTGAAAAAGCCAGATAATGCCGTGTGTTATTGCACGTAAGCTGTGTACTGGGATGAATGGCACCAGGAGGTTTGGGGGCATGTGCCCCCAATTTAATCTGGCTTTTTCTTTAGAAGAACCCCGACCTTTGGTCGGGGTTCTTCACTGGAAAGCCCAGGGTTTATCTGTCATGGGGAATCTGCAATCGGGAACCGGACAAGTCTGACAGTTGCAGAGGCGTAATGGGGGAAGCTTTGCACCCTTTGATTGTTCAACGAAATCGAGGGCTTTCATTACTTGTTCATCCCGACCCTTAAGGACGAATGTCAATGCTCCTTCTGCCCCTCCCAACCCACCTGAAGCTATCGGTATGGCCTCTGCGCCGCTTAGTATCTCGAAAGCCCGTATTTCATTGACCGTTGTTCCGGCCGGGCAGGGGAAGAGTCCTACTGGCATACCCATGGCATAATCATATCCGGTCCCTTTCGCCTCCCTGGCCGCTTCCCTTATGGGAATGGGCAGCAGCTTCTCGAGTCCGGCAGGGTATATGATGGTAAACCCCTTCTTTTTACGGGACGATTGGATGTATCCCATAGATCCCTTCATTCCGAAAAGTACGCCAACGTTGCCCTGGATATCCAGGGCGTTGATCCCTTTAATGTATACGTCTGAAGAGGTCATACGGTCGAACAGGCCTGAGAGACTATCCTCTGGCGAGAGCTTTTCGTTCTCAATTATCCACGTTGCTCGAAGGTCGCCAGGATCCATGGGAATCTCATTGGGCGTATAACCGGTGCCGAGTACCATCGCCATTTCTACACACATCCCTTTTGGCGTCACCACCCCGCACACCCAATAGTTTGTTTTTGGTATCGTACCCGTGATTTCCTCGACTATAAAGTAGGTGCTGCTGCTGGGATGTAATGCGACAATTCCTTTGTCTACGGCCTGTTTTACCACATCCAGTCTGGCGATAGCCTTCGCGATGATTTTCTTGGACTCTGCCGGTGTGAGAACAATCTGCGCGAGCATCTGTCTCCCTCCACGATTCATTCTAACCTTTGTGGTTTTCTTATGTTCTGTTGTAGTCATCTTCTGTTACACTCCCGCACTGGAAGAAGTCTCTCTTGCACGCATTATTGATGATCGATAGGAATATCGAAATCGGAATTAACCTAAAAGTCAACTTTTTTCACTCGATTTTCAAAAATACCGCATAACCTATTCATTTTTTTCCTAAAAATGATAAGATCTATATGGATTAGGGGATCAGCCCAATCCAATATGCTTTATCAATCATCTATATTGTTCTTTTGGAGCCATATAAGTGATATAGAGATTGAAAACAAATGGCTTTGGTGTGATAGTTAATAGAATTCAATCGTTGGCATGGTCAAATCCCAGGCCAGTCGCTTCCTCAAAAAATCAAATATCTTTTCAATTTCGCATGATTATTTCTGTATAAAAATGTCCCTTTTTGCAAATGGAGGTTGTTGGCATGACGAAGTGGCATGATTTATTAGAAAAAGAAGGGAAGGTTCCAGCTTGGCCGTACCCTGTAGACTATGACAAAGAGAATGAAGTTGAGACTGATGTCCTGGTCATTGGCGGCGGGATAGCCGGATGCTGGGCAGCTATCAGTGCCGCGAGGAAGGGAGTAAAAGTGGCATTGGTGGAGAAGGGCAATACGGTGAGAAGCGGCGCCGGGGGGCCCGGCTGCGACCACTGGTGTCAGTGTCCCGCGAATCCACATTCCAAAGTCGATCCCGATGAATGGGCTCAAGTATTAGCTGAAAATCCTGGAACAATGACGGAGCTGCCTAAAGAGACTCCTAAAATCTCCTACGGAAACGGTATCGGCAGCCAGATCCAATGCCGCGAGAGTTATGATACGCTTCTTGAACTGGAGGAGATGGGCGGTCAAATCAGGGACATTCATGACGAATACGTAGGGGCTGAAGGCAGATATGACGATACCAAATTTATGTTTTCACCCCGCACCAGCCCGGACCATGCCACTGAGATCGTTATACGTATT
>JAFGFY010000144.1 GCA_016930795.1 Deltaproteobacteria bacterium | reverse complement strand
AGTGTAACTCGTTTTCTTTCATCAGGGGAGAGGCCTAATATAGAGGGCATTATATAGAGGTTATGCACGTTCTGCACGAACGTCCCCCTTTTCGTTTGACAGGAGGATAAAGATGGAACAGCAGATGTATCGAGGTGTTCGCAAGCGCTCGACTAAGACATTCTGTGGCTTGCCCATTATTGATGTCGCTCTCGGACCAGATCCCGAGAATAATGAGATCCGAGGCCATGCCCACGGCATTATCGCCATCGGCGATATGGCCAAAGGTTGGATTGCCATCGGTGGTCTCGCCCGAGGTGGCCTCGCGATAGGAGGCGTGGCTCTGGGCGCCGTGTCTGTCGGTGGTTTTAGCCTCGGCTTGCTTGCTCTCGGTGGACTTGCGATCGGAGGTATTGCTGTGGGCGGAGGAGCCATTGGACTTGTGGCTATCGGTGGCGGCGCTTTCGGATACTATGCACTCGGAGGGGGGGCATTCGGAAAGCATGTGATCTCAGGGATGCAACACAGTCCAGAGGCGATTGACTTCTTCAGCAGATGGTTTCCGTTTTTACGGTGAGGAAAATGAAAGTCAAGGAAAAATACCAAGGTTTGACACAGCCCCAATTACTACAAAAGGTCTATGAGTTGGGAGTCGAATACGAGTCGAATTCATACGGCTGTTCCCAGTGCGCAGTGGCGGCTCTCCATGAAGTCATAGGTTTTGACGACGTCATCGTAAAAGTTGTCACTTCCCTTTGCGGGGGGACCGCCTCCCAGGTTGTGGGAACATGTGGCGCGCTGGCGGGTTGCATTATTGTTTTTGATTACTTCTTTGGACGTCCGGTCGGGCGTCTGTCCAGAGAGGTCAAGATTCAAGATAACCTAATGGCCCTTGAATCGGCGCAAGAGGCCCCCAAGGAACTCGTCAAAAAATATATTGGCAAATATGGCACGATTAGCTGCTCTGGAATCATGACCCAGAAGTTCGGCCGTCCCTTTTACTTGAATGATCCGGATGAATTTAGGAAGCTTGAAGAGGCCGGCGGGCATACCGATCCCAAAAAGTGTATTGACGTGGTCGGCCAAGCGGCCTCCTGGGCAATGGAAATCCTGCTCGATAAAGGTGCCGTGGGACTATGATCGAAGCCTCTATGCATGGGGCTCCTCAGCACTGATAGGACTATAAATAGGACCAGACTGAATGAGTTGAGTATTTAAATGTAATTTGCCTAATCCGTCAATTCACCTTATATTTGTTCAGATTAAGCGACTGGACTGTTTTTTATACCCGCGTGTCCCAAAGGCAACAGAAAATCTGTTCAGGACAGTAAAAGTGCGTCCAGCTCACTGAGGTGACTAATAGTAGCATCCGGTTGATGGTCACCATCGGACGGCTTGAATTCCCCATAGGGGGCGTACTGTGAAATCAGTATAGCCGGCATACCCATACGCTTGGCCCCTTGAATGTCCGCCAGCCAATTATCGCCGACAAAGAGGCATTCTTCCGGATGAAGCTTTAGATGGTCTAACATGGTTTCGAAAGGCTTAGGATGGGGTTTCGCATAACCCAGGTCCCCGGAAACAACAACTACCTCAAAAAAATGACGGAGACCTGTTTTCTTCAGGCTGTCCTCGATGGAACGGCTGCAAGGATAATTGGATACAAGCCCCAGGCGGTATTGATCGCGAAGTCTGATGAGTAACGACGGCACATCACTGGAAACCTCTGTGGCATGGACAAATGCTCTGTAGCGTGTTTCAATCAATGCCCAGATCTGGGCTTCTTCCGGAATGACCTGGTACATCTCTTCAATCAACTCACCGGTGATCAGCTTCATATCGTTTTCTACATAACCGTTATGAAAGGGAGCCAGGGCCTGACGGTCACGGATGGCTTTCAAACGCGAGAAATCACAGTGGCCGAATAGACGGGACAACTCCTTCGCGAGGGCGACATACTGAGCCTTCACTTGTCTTGGGCCATACTCTATGAGTGTATTTCCGTAATCAAATAGAACGGCCTTGATTCCATTATTGGCAAATGTCATTTGTCGCCTTTTTCTCTGTCAGACCAAGCGGATCATGGAGACTTAGTCTCAACATGCTCTTCGTATCGGGAGAAGTCAGTCCCCGCCCAAATCTTTGGGTCTGCCAAAGATTTTTCGATTTTTTCATAGAGAGCGGGGAATCTGGTCGCCAGTTCCTCGCCGCTGAGATTGGAGGCGATCAACTCACCCTCTTTTGACTCGATCGTGTAGAAAGGACCATCAGTACCGGTCTTGATGGTGATCACCCTATCCCTTGTCTTCAGACGCCCGATCACAGACCCCTCTGTCTTTTTCCCTTCCTCCGGTTGAAACACGACAACCTCGTCCTCCGGCGCCCCCTGGGATGATGTCGCCTGTTCATCGGCGTCTAACTCCCTTAACCCGTTACCAGAGAACACGCCAACGATTAGAAGAATACTCAACACTGTTTTTCGTGTAGAGATCATGTCTCCTCCTTCTCAAACATAACCATGATATGATTCAAAAAGCGAAAAGATCTTCTCTGCCGATTCCTGCATGATGAATCATCGGGCTCTACGATTATTTCCGGCTTTTCCTTATACCATTTTTAATCAATCAAATCCAAACGCCGTAAAAGCAAATGATGTCTGCCAATCGAGCCCAGATGAAATCAAACGCGGCGTCCCTTGTTGAGTCATCAATCAGGGATTTCCTGAGGTGTTTGCCTGTTTGACATGCTCCAAAATCGACATCGCCGTCGCCACGATTGCCGAGATATCCCCCATATTGGAAGGGATAATCATGGTATTATTCTCTTTGGCCAGTTTCCCAAATTGCGCGATATACTGTTCAGCAACTCTCAGGTTGGCGGCGGTTCTTCCTCCTGTCAAACTTAGAGATTCCGCAATTGTTCTGATCCCTTCGGCTGTGGCAGATGCCACCAATTCTATTTCCTTTGCCTAGCCTTCAGCTTCATTGATCCGTTTTTGCTTCTCACCTTCGGAGACCTCTATGGCCTCTTTTTTGAGACCTTCCGCACGATTGATTCGAGACTGTCTGTCACCCTCGGATGTGGCAATGGCGGCGCGTTTTTCCCGCTCCGCCCTCATCTGTTCTTCCGGCCCATTTTTTCTTTGCGTTGATGCGTAAACGACCACCAGGGAAGAGACTCTCCGCCTTCCATAAAGTGAATGATCGACATAAAAACATCAATGACGCATGGATCAGATCTTTCCCCTCTTCTTTCACAAAGCGCTTCAAATAGCTCAAGGGGGTCTTTTCCAATCAATTTTTTTGGATGATCAATTCCAATCGACCGGAGAGCAATCGCCATCGTTTTTCCAATATTTGGAAGCTCAACAAGTTGTGATATCGTCTCTCTGTCCGGATTCTTCATCTGTCCCTTTTGTCAAGAATCCCCTTTTTGACCTATTTGAGCCCCATAGAGAGTCTATAGCACCAATTCAGAAGCAATAATACGGAAATAACGATGAACACCCACCGCGCGCTTATTCCCTGTGGCCACAAGAGTCGGCTCACCCTTATTTGCCGACCCAGCAACAGGCCAAGGGCATTGACCGCAAACGTGAGAACGACCGCCATATAGAATAGACACGCGAGAGGTGCTTCATGAAAAGCATAGGCCCAATCCCATCGAGCCATGGCCCAGAACGAGCGGCTGAACCCGCAGAATGGACATGGATAGCCCGTCAGATCGAGAAATGTACAGGACCTCATGGGAAGAAGGTGAAGGGGAACAAATTCAGCCACCAGCAGTGCCACACCTGACAATAAAGCGAGGGGCAGATGTTTTCCAACCACATCCCCGTAAGACCTTGGGCGGGTCCACACAGAAAGCGAGCCATTCATCTTAGACTTTCTTCCGCTTAAGCAGGATCACCTGTTGAATCCGGTTCTCGGGGCGGCATGCCCTCATTGCCGACCGACTCCCCAGCCCGACCGAATACCTCGCGATAGGCCACGGTCAGGATGCAGACCTGTATGGGCGCGGTCACGACCACACCGATTCCACAGGCGACTGCTCCGATGCTTCCGATGATGCCAGTGACTACCGAAAATCCCAAAAAGGGCCAGAAATTGGTTTTGACCCTATTGAAGCTTTCCAGGGACGCGGGCCAGAACTCCATGTGTTTGTCCACGATGAGAAAGGGCCCGAACATCAAGAGGGCCATGGCGCAATACACCAAAAATATGGATGCCAACGAACCGATACAAGGAATAAAACTAAGGATGAATGACGCGATTGTAATGGCCACTCCCCATACGATCACAAAAAGGAATGAGTTGAGAAAATAGTCAAACCCTTTAAATAGGGAGCCTGGCTCGGGTTTTGGGTCCGCCCTGTCATACAGCCCCAGAGTGATGAAGAGAAGACCCGCATACATCGGGCCGGCCAGGATGCCCAACGTGACCACGCTCAGCAACAGGGCAACAACCATCGCGAGTATGAGGGTGGCGATATTTTCCTTATAAAGGTTAAATCCCTCTTCTAACCACTTACCAAACTTGACTTCTACTTTTTCCATGTCTTACCTCCTTACTGATCATAGGGTCTTATCCATCCGGGGAATAAGGTACTTGCTAAGACACACCATTTCTTTACCGAGATGAGCGTAATAGGGAATACCCTTCCTGTGCATTCCCAGTGATTCATATCATGTCATATTCAGCCCTTGAATTCAATAATTCGATATGGCGGCTCTATGTGTGTGCAAGGGGTTCAAGGTTGTCTTTGACTCTCGCCCCATTTACACATACCCTCAACACTTGACCTCAGGATCTCCACGCCGCCTAATGGAGTTTTGCCCTCTCGCGGGGCCTTCATTGAACGATTAGGATTTCAGGACGCTGAGCATATTCGTTACAAGGTTGATCTATTGGTTGACAGGGTGGACTCGGTGATTATCTCGCGCAACCCATTGAATTCCAAGACATAGAGTAGGGGAGTGGGTTTGTCAATAGGCAAGAACAAGAAGGAATGCCCTTCAGTTTTGCTCCATTCGGCATGGCTCATAGCCTACGGAAGCGCAGCCTGCCCTATCAATCATCCGATCAAGCGGGTCTAGAAGGGTAAAGAGACTGTGGGAAAGGAAGAAAGCTTGACATAATCATTAAGATCTTTATTAATATATAGAAAGGATTAGGACTAATAGATCGCCCCTTTACTCAGACGTGCCGACAGCGGCGTAGAACTTAATAACATCTAACAGGAGGTGAGCCATGAAAACTAGGATATTGGTCGCGCTGGATGATTCCGAGAATGCTTTTCGGGCCGTGGAGTTTATCAGCCGGACATTTACACATGATCACGAAATCACCCTGTTTAGCGTTCTTCAGGATATGACCGCGTTATATGAGCACTACAGTCCTGAACTGACCCCCTATTTTCTCACACAGAGAGATGCCTTCACATCAATCGACGACAAGAAAAAGGATTTGATCAAAGAGGCGGCTGAGAGGGCCAAAGACCTTCTTCTGAAGGCAGGTTTCGAGGAGAAGAACATTATCTTAAAGATTGAGCAGCAGAAAAAGGGGATTGCACGGGATATCATCAATGAGGCCAACTCAGGGTATGATGCCATCGTAATGGGGAGAAGGGGTCTCTCCAGTTTCACGGGTTTCATACTCGGAAGCGTGAGTCAGAAAGTCCTCAACTCGGCGAAAAATATCTCCATCATGGTGGTAGACTAGCCCGATCTTTGAGATTCGCACTTAATCAGGAGCAAATCTAACGCGTCTCTTCTGGTTTTATGCAGCCAGTCTATATCGGCTCATCAAATCACCCCTGGTGCTGATCACCAGCTTTTCCATGGGGATGTTCTTGCCTGCTTTTTCCATCCCTTTCCGGATAATGACGGGCAGGCCTTGACAACAGGGGACCTCCATCACAAGGACACTCACACTTTTAATCTCCGCCACCTTAAAAACGTCGGCGAATTTCTGAACATATTCCTCGGCATCATCCAGTTTGGGGCAACCCACCATAACGGCCTTCCCCTTGAGAAAATCCCGATGAAAATCGGGATAGGCCACAGGAGTGCAATCGGCGGCTACCAAAAGATCCGCACCTTTCAGGAATGGCGCAGTCGGCGGCACCAGCTTGATGTGAACCGGCCAGTGGACCAGGGCCGAATTCTGACTCTGCTGTTGGATCGGCTGATTGGCGTCTTCACAGGCCCCTGTCGATGCAAAGTCCCGAATCTGAGAGGAGGGGCATCCGCAAGCCATGGCCTCTTCTTGAGCCGGTGTTTCCTTATCTTTCGATCTTAAAAACACCTCTACCGCCTCTTCATCAAACTCATCTGCTTTTCGCTCCGTCACGGTCAGAGCCCCGGTCGGGCATTCCCCTATACACGCGCCAAGTCCGTCACAATAGACTTCCGCTACCAGCTTGGCCTTCCCTTCAATAATCTCAAGAGCGCCTTCTGCGCACGAGGGCACACACTGTCCGCATCCGTTACACAGCTCTTCATCTATCTCTATGATCTTTCTATTGACCTTCATAGTTCGTTCCTTTCAAGAGGTAAAAGCACCTTTCTTGCCAACTCCCCTCCGCTCCTGGTCAGAAATGATTTTTCAATAATGCCTGCCAGCGTCTCCGGATTGATGGGGTCTTTCTTGTAATTCTCTTCAAGATTGGCAATCATGTCCGCATCGTAGACCGCCTTGTATTCAATGCCCTCTTCGGACCGAGGATGATGATGATGGCCGACAATATCACATACCTCCTCAATTAAGGCCTCTCCGGCTCCAAGTCTCTCCAATATTTCCTTCGCAATGGGCGGGCCTTCCTCTTCCTGGTACTTGGCAGCCGAGCTATTGTGTTTTCGCTCCGCCTCTTTGATACCAATGTCATGGAGATAGGCAGAGACCAGAATGACCGCCATGTTGCCCTGCTCCTCTTTGCCGATCTTCTCGGCATATCTGGCGACTCGGCTGGCATGACCGATTCTCTTGAAATCCTGTTTGAAATACCGCTTCATCTCAATGGCCACACGATCCTTGAGGAGGTCTTCTTTCTGGGCAATCAGCTCGGGAGGAAGATTCCCAATACACTGATCTGCGTACTGGCAGTAGGAGGCACAGCCAAAATCCATTTCAGGATTGAGAAACCGGTGACCACATTCTTTGCATAGACGCGTTGTATCGTCTTTGAAAAACTCCACTGTGCTTCCGCACTTGGGGCATTCCACCTCAAATATGGCCCCCGGCTTCCAATATCGGCTATCCTGTCCCGGACATTTCATGGTGTCTCCCCTAACTAACCTACCCCAGAATCGCCTTCAAGTCCTCATCCGGTGTGCTGATTGGCATGATATTGAAATTTTTAACCAGCACGTCCAGGACATTGGGCGTGATAAACGCCGGTAAGCTGGGCCCTAGGCGAATGTTTTTGATGCCGAGATACAGAAGTGTCAGAAGAATGGCGCAGGCCTTCTGCTCATACCATGAAAGAATCATGGAAAGAGGCAGGTCATTGACCTCCACATCAAAGGCCTTGG
Source organism: Deltaproteobacteria bacterium (assembly GCA_016930795.1). Taxonomy (GTDB): domain Bacteria; phylum Desulfobacterota; class DSM-4660; order Desulfatiglandales; family HGW-15; genus JAFGFY01. Next base: position 20,769 of record JAFGFY010000144.1, on the reverse strand, counting down.
CCAGGGCTGCGGCAATCTGAATCGCTGAATAGGCATCGTTACACTGACCGATGTCCAGTAGCCTGGGAATGCCCCCGATATCCCCCAGGTCCTTATCAAAGAACCGGAATTTTCCGCATGCCAGGGTCAGAACCATAGAGTCCTTGGGAGTCTTTTCCACAAACTCGGAATAGTAGTTTCTTCCCGGTTTGGCGCCGTCACATCCCGCCACGAGAAAAAAGTGTTTGATGGCGCCACTCTTCACCGCCTCAATGACTTTGTCCGCCACACTCATCACCGCGCTCCGCCCAAAACCGCACATTACCTCTTTACCATTGGAGCTCTCCGCAAACCCCTGCATGGCGAGGGCCTTTTCAATCACGGGCGTAAAATCCCCATTCGTGATATGAGGAACACCCGGCCAGCCCACACAACCTGTGGTGAAGATGTGGTCCTCGTAGGTCTTTCCCGGCTTCTGGATACAGTTGGTCGTCATCAGGATAGGACCAGGGAATTGAGCGAATTCCTTAGCCTGATTCTGCCATGCCGTCCCGTAATGGCCGTAGAAGTGATCATATTTCTTCAATTCCGGATACCCGTGTGTGGGCAGCATTTCTCCATGGGTATAGACGTTGATCCCCTTGCCTTCGGACTGCTGTAAAACCGCGGCCAGGTCCTTGAGATCGTGTCCTGAGACAAGGATCGCCTTGCCCTTCTTGGCGCCCAGGGGGACTTTTGTCGGAGTCGGATGCCCATAGGTCTCCGTATTCCCCGCATCCAGAAGCTCCATTGCCCTCAGATTGATTTCGCCGCACTTAAGAGCCAAACCGACCCAGTCCTCCATGCCCAGATCCTTGTTCAAAGGAGCCACAAGGGCTTCATAGAGAAAATGATAGACCACATCATCCTCTTTCCCCAGGATCGCTGCATGGTCGGCGTAGGCGGCGACACCCTTGATCCCGAAGAGGAGAATATGCTGTAGGGACAGAATATCTGGGTTCACATCCGGATCAGACTTGAGACCGACACCATCCCCCTGTTTTACCATATCCTCCACATTGGCACCGGGCTGAAAATGCGCCGGTTCATCCACAAATTCCGTTTTGCCGCCGGCAGCGCCAATCTGTGCCTTGAGTTGTTCCCGCATTGCGACGGTCTCCTGAACAAGGGCCGCGATTCGATCAGGATCAAAGTCTACATTGGTCAATGTGGAAAAGAGCGCCTTACACGTAAACCGATTGATCTCATCACTTGTCACCCCAACCTTTCGACCTTCCAAAGCATAGAGTGACAGGCCTCTTAAGGCATAGATCAATAGATCTTGCAGGGCCGCCACATCAGGTTGTTTGCCGCACACGCCGACTTTGGTGCATCCTTCACCTTTTGCCGTTTGTTCACACTGATAACAAAACATCGTTTTTCCTCCATTTGTTTGAGTCTAGATCTCTTGCGACTTAACCTTCACCCTATAACTTCTCTGAAAATGGGTATGATCCTCAGAAACAGCCGCCTTAAGATCATTTTGTTGACTCTACGTTAAGCTACGGTTCAATACATGTCCTTGACTTAAGTCAAGACGGCCTCGAAAAGAATCTTATCGCACCCTTTGCTTTGATGGAGCTTATACCCGCTCCGTCTGAAGACAGGGAGGGTTGAGTATGTAAGATTTTTCCACAAGAGAGAACCTCATTTCATTAGCCCCAATACCTTTTTACCCATCCTACGGCCACGTCTTTTGCTGATAAATCATAACTATTCGGAATAGCACGTAAAATAAAGATGTATGACTCTGGCACAGCCCTTGCTCAAACCTAGGCATGTGATCTTGTTTGATGGATAGGAGATAAGGCGTAACCACCTATATGTTAAGTTTAAGAGAGAGAAAGAAGCCATGGGAACCAAGTTCAAAAAGGCGAAAAAGACCTTTACATTATTCGTCATACTCACATTCGTTATGAGTCCGAGCGCCCTTTGGGCCAAGGACGGTTTTGACATCTATTTCTTGGGTGTAAACCTTAAGACCTTCCAGGGATCTAACTGGATGAAGATTGCTGTCGGCGCCGCAGCTTCTATTTTGACCCATGAGCTTGGTCATGCCCTGTATTTGGAGTCCCAGGGCAAGGATTGGAGTGTTGAGCCTTCTTCTGCCGGTTTTGCCGTCACCACAACAGATTCTCTCACGGATAAAGAATATCGGGGTCTAGGTCGATCAGGTTATCTGCTTCAAACCGGCATTGGCCTTTTGTTAACCTCCTTTGACGCCACAGCCAAGTCCGATTTTACCAAAGGTTGGACCGGGATAAATGTGGTTCAGACTCTAACATACAAATTGAGAGGTCATAACGGCTATGATGATTTCGCGATGATTGAAAGAGGTCAAGGGAATGGAGAATCATCATACCGTCTGTTTACCTCTATGAGTATTTACAATTTTCTGAAAGCCAATTCAGAGACCGGCAGTGTCATTTACGACATAAGTGGCTTCCAAGACAAAAAAAGGCCGGTGACGGGCGAAAACCCGACTTTTCAGCTCAACGACGAGCCGAATTCATTGGTTTTTTCCGTCGATACAGAAATCTCCCCCTCTCTTTCATTTGACTTGTTTGCCAAAAGCAGGACACAATCACTAAAAAAGGAGGAAAAGCAAAGCCTTGCTTTCCTGCTTCAAGAACCCCTGAGACCCGGGATTTAGCAAACAAAACACCATTTCCAAGAAAGTTACTTCCTCAGATAATTGATGAACATTGCGCTTTAATCCAGAGCAAAATCGGCGGGTTCTATAACTAACTGATTGATTTCACTCAACACTGTCCACATCAAAGATTCAGGATTCCTTCAATAAATAATGCCCCCTGAAAACCGCGACTGTCTTTTATCGGAACATTGTTACTGGGCAACGATACCTCTATCCATTAGGCGTTTTTAGATGTACAAGACGCACGCATAGGTTCTTTAAGTAGTTATATCCTCAAAATGCTTTTCAACAAAAAACATATTTCGGACGAGAGATATTGATGAAAAAACTTGATTTTCTTGAAAAACGGACTATGATATGGCGGATTCACGAGGGGGTCCATTCAGTATTGGACCGGTTTCGCACTGAAGGTAAGTTCCATGTGCCATACGTGGCAGCCTGAGGTTAGGAACCATTGGAAGGATGAGAAATTGTTTAAAAGGAGGGTGTTACTATGGCAGATGGCGTTGTGAAGTGGTTTAACGACCGCAAGGGCTATGGGTTTATTGAACAGGATGGCGGTCCAGATGTATTTGTCCATCACACAGGCATCAACGGAGAGGGCTTCAAATCTCTTAGGGAAGGAGATCGAGTGACCTTTGACATTGAACAAGGCAACAAAGGCCCCGCCGCAGTCAATGTAAACGTAGTTGGATAGAAATTCAGAATTTGAAAAAGGGTGCCTCATCGATTGACGATGGGCACCCTTTTTTGTTCCATCCCCTTTTTCCTTGGTCATTTATTGACCTCCAGGGGACCCTTAACAGGAATTCGCACATCCAGAATCGTCCCTTTCCCAGGCTCCGACTCCACAATAATCATGCCTCCGTGCTCCTGGATAATCCCGTAAGCCACAGAAAGACCCAACCCAACCCCCTTTCCTTTCTTTTTTGTGGTAAAAAAGGGTTCAAATAGTTTGGTTAAATTTTCCCGTGGGATGCCGATTCCCCTGTCAATAAAGCAAACCTGAACCTTATCCCCTTGCTCGATAGGACGGGTTTCTATGGTCAAAGTCCCTCCCTCCATAGAGATCATGGCTTCTGCTGCATTGGAGACGAAATTCATGAAGGCCTGCTGAAGCTGGTCGTCAGATCCTACAACTTCAGGCAGATCAGGGGCCAAGTTGGTCTCGACTTTGATTCCGTTGATTTTCATGAGGTTGGAGGTTAATATAAGTGTTTTTTCAATAATTTTGTTCAAGTTCAACCGTTTCAATTCCATTTTTGACTGCCTGGAAAAGGCGAGGAGATTAGATACAATACGGTTGATCCTCCGTGTTTCAGTCTCCATCAAATCCAAATACTGTCTGAATTTCTCAATCTCTTTTTTGGATAATTCCTCTTCCTCCAAAATCCGTTTGATAAGCATGATCAGGTTCAACGATCCTGCAATGGGATTGTTGATCTCATGGACAACCGATGCGGATAACTTACCCAAAGAAGCCATCTTATCCTGGTGGATCAACTTCTCATGCACCTCTTTAACTTGAGCTGTCCTCTCCTCCACTATCTGCTCCAGATGTCGAGTGATTTCTTCCTCCTGTTTCTTACGATCCGTAATATTCCTGCTTATCTCGACAAACTTTGAAACCTTCCCATCCTTTTCCCATACAGGAAAAATGGTCACCTCAAAATAATGAAGCTCGCCTTCCTTCCCTTTCCTTGTCAGGACATTCTGGCTGGGTCTCCTGTTCTGAATCGCCTTGCCCAGAGGACAAGCGCCATCTCCGTTACTGCATGGCGACGGCATGTTCTGAAAAATCTCGTGGCATTTGTGCCCAACCACATCTTCAAGTGAATAGCCCATATCCCTCAGATAGGCCTCATTGGCTTGGATAATCCGTCTGTCCGGTGTAAGGAGCAATATATAGTCCTGAATACCGTTTAGGATCGTTTCCATTTCAGCCGTTCTCTCTCTCAGCTTTTCCTCTTCCACACGTATGGACTTCCACGCCACTTCAAACACCTGGTAAGAGAGGACCCGAATGTGCGCGGGTTTGCTTTCCAGAATCTCTTCAAGAATGTCCTCGCCCGGAACCAATATCATAATCATATCAATTCTATACTTGGGATCATAAAGATCATGGTAGTCGGTAAGTGTGATCAATCCCAACTCTCTTCCAAGCACTAGGGCGGGGGAATCGGGGTCTGGATCAGCCATGGCCTTCAACCGCGCGTTTACAGCCTCTTTGCTATAGTCCATGGTGAGTTTTTCAACAACCTCTCTGGCAAAGAGGGTCCCGCCGACAACGCCGATATTCATAATCTGCATTTCTTTTTTAAAAGCCATAGGCTGTGTACTCCGCGTTTGATCCCTCTTGATTTCGCTTACCTGGCCTAGCCCATCCGCCTGGAGAGGGACTTCCGAGGAAGGATTGAAAGTAAGAGTTCAAGAGACAAAGGCCTCATGCGCAGCTCCCAATAGAGCCGCCTTGTCATTGAGAATGACGCGAACGGGAACCCTTCTCAAAAACTCTCTAAACCGTCCTTTGTTCGAAAAGGCCTCCAAAAACATGCCTTCCTCTAATTTGTGCAAAATCTTGGGGGAAATTCCCCCGCCAAGGTAGAGGCCACCAGTGGTGTTTCCCATTAAGGCCAGATTCCCGGCCGCTTCACCAAAAATAACGACAAATCGGTTCAGGGCCTCTGTGCACAGGGGATCCTCTTGATCTGTTGCGGCCTCGGTAATCACCTTTGCAGGATCCTTTTCCCTGAGGTTCTTGGCCAGCCAATCGGGTTCAGGAAATCGTCCTGAATCTCTAAGCCAGGAATAGATATTGAACAGCCCTCCACCCGATAAGACCTTTTCGGCACTAACGTGACCCAAACGTTGGTTGAGATACTGCCAAAGCTCCACCTCCACCTCATCATTGGGCCCAAAATCGGCGTGTCCCCCTTCTGAAGGCACGGGGACATAGCCGTTTTTCGTCTGGATGAGCAATGCCATCCCCAACCCTGTGCCTGGGGCAATGAGTCCTATGTTCCCATCTGTGACAAGAGACCCTTTGCCCAGAGATGCCACCTCCAGACTGGTTAAAAGAGGAATAGCCCGAACTGTGGCAGTCATATCGTTAATCAAGCGGACATGTTCCCATTTGAAATCTCTCTTGATCTTATTCTCCGAAATGGTCCACGAGAGGTTGGTCAATACGGAACGCCCCTTCTCCACCGGGCCTGCCACACCGAAGCAGGCACCCGTAACGGATACCGGGTGGTCATTGAAAAATCTTCGGATCATGGTCTCTAGGTCAGGGGCCTCAGAGGAAGGGTAAGTCTCAACAACCCTAGGGGTCGGTCGTCGTTTTCCTCTCTGGAATAGTCCCAGGTGGGTCTTGGTCCCGCCGATATCACCGGCTAGAATAAGGTCTTTGGTCTTAGGACTTCCCATGAATGATCTCTCCTCCACTAACCCCCTAGTTTTCGCGCGATTTTTGGCTCGCCTCTTTGGTTCAAGCCGGCTTACTCCAGCAACCCCAACGCCTTTTCAACGACCCGATCAGCGGTGAGTCCGAATTTCTCGTATAAGGTCTTATAAGGTGCTGACGCTCCAAAATGGTCTATGCCCACAAACTCACCTTCCTCTCCAATGTAACGATGCCATCCCTGGGTGATCCCGGCCTCAACGGCCACCCGGGCCTTTACCTCCGCGGGCAATATCCGGTTCTGATATGCCTCAGACTGCTTATCAAACAACTCCCAGGAAGGCATACTCACCACCCGAACATGGATCCCTTTTTCATGAAGCGCATCGGCTGCCTCCATGGCGATATGAACCTCGGACCCGGTTCCTATCAGGATCACATCCGGATCTCCACCTTCTGTAAAGTCCCTGAGCACATACCCGCCGTAATGAAGACCGTCTGCTGAGGAAGACGCCTCCCGATCCAGTACAGGAATGCTTTGCCTTGTCAAAGCGAGGGCAACAGGACCGTCTTTCTGTTCAAGGGCGAAGCGCCAGGCCTCAACAGTCTCATTGGCGTCACAGGGCCTAAGGACCGTCAGATTGGGGATGGCCCTGAGAGCAGCCAAGTGTTCAACAGGTTGGTGGGTCGGGCCGTCCTCTCCCAGGCCGATGCTGTCGTGTGTAAAAACGAAGATGACCTTCAACTCCATCATGGCAGCAAGACGGATGGCAGGCCTCATATAGTCTGCAAAGACCAGGAAAGTCCCGCCGTAAGGGATCAGCCCCCCGTGCAGGGCCATGCCGTTCATAATGGACCCCATCCCGTGCTCCCTCACTCCAAAATGAAAGTTGCGTCCCCGGAAGCGGCCGCTTTGAAATACCTCTTCTCCTTTGATAAAAGTCTTGTTAGAGGGGGCAAGGTCAGCGGAACCGCCGATCAGGTTGGGGAGTATCGGGGCCACGGCGTTTAAAATGATTCCGGATACTCCACGCGTGGCCGAGCCTTTAGCATCCGCGGGGAATGAAGGGAGTCTCTTGTCCCAGCCTTCGGGCAACTCACCCTTTATCCATTGCTTCCACTGAAGGGCCAATTCCGGATAGCTCTTCTCATAGGATTCAAACCGATCCGTCCATTCTTTCTCTAAGATCTTACCCTTTTCAAGGGCCTGACGGAAATGATTCCGCGCCTCATCGGGGATGAAAAAGGCCGGATCGACAGGCCAACCAAGATTCTCCTTGGTCAGCTTGATCTCTTCGGCCCCTAATGGCTCCCCATGCGCTGAGGATGTATCCTGCTTTTGAGGACTGCCATAACCGATGTGGGTCCGGACGGAGACCAGGGATGGTCGGACTTTTTCTGTCTGAGCCGCTCGAATAGCCGCTTCAATGCCCTCCACATCGTTCCCGTCCTCTACCCTCTGGACATGCCAACCGTAAGCCTTAAAACGCTCGATTCGATCTTCGGTAAAGGACAATTCCGTGCTTCCGTCTATCGTGATGTGATTATCGTCGTAAAAATAGATGATATTGCCCAACTGCAGGTGGCCGGCTAGAGACGCTGACTCGTGGGAGACGCCTTCCATCAGATCCCCGTCACTCACAATACCATAAATGGAGTGGTTGACGATTTCATGGCCGGGACGATTGAAATGGGCTCCAAGATACCGCTCGGCAATGGCCATACCCACACCATTTGCAAAGCCCTGGCCTAGAGGCCCTGTGGTCGTCTCTACACCGGCCGTGACATGGGACTCAGGATGGCCTGGGGTCTTACTGCCCCACTGCCTGAAGTTTTTCAGCTCTTCGAGGGACAGGTCATATCCCGACAAATGCAAAAGGCTGTAGAGGAGCATGGACCCGTGGCCTGCGGAGAGGATAAATCGATCTCTGTCAGGCCACTCAGGATTTGCGGGATTATGCCTCAAGAACCGGGTCCACAACACATAGGCCATCGTTGCGGCCCCCATGGGCATTCCCGGGTGTCCTGAGTTCGCGTTTTCAACACAGTCTACGGAGAGCATCCGTATCGTGTTCACACACAGTTCATCTAGTTTATCCATGGCGTCCTTTTTCATTCCTTTCTATGCTAACTAGATTTCTCTTCTCAATCTTCGAGAAGCCTTAGAGCCCCAGCTTCCTGACTCGTAGGGGAAAAGTCTCTCTACCCGATCACCGCTGGTTTCGCATTCCTCCGGAATGGGAGTCAAAAAAAGTATGTGAGTTCCACACCATCCTTCCGCCAAAAATGAGTCTGATTTGTTTGAATGCAATCGATAAGGTCCTCTTCATAGACACCCAGACTCAGATATGGATTATCCTTTCATGGAAATGATCCAAGCAGACCGAGGGGGAGTGATTAATCCCCTTGCTGTGCCATTAGAGCCTTCAACTTGTCGGCATCCTCCCTCCTCTTCTTCTCCTCAACAAGGCCTGCAGGCTCTTCAATGACACCCCTATCCGACAACACTTGCTTCATTAGGGAGACAGGAGATTCCTGGTATAGTTGCCTGAGGTCCCGCAGATAACGCCCCAACTCCCAGATCTGCTGGAGATGATCGGGATAGGACTGCTGGAGGCCGTCCAGATCGAGTGAAGCCGATGTGGCCTTCTGCCATGCCCTTGGCGCCAGATTGGCCCCCATGGAAACTACACCACTCAAACTTGGATATGTCAGGAAATGGGCCTCGTTTCCGTCGTAGATTCTAAAATCGCCTCTTCCCCTCACGGCCTTCTGGTAGTTCCGGGCCCGATCAAGTGATCCGAGAAAAATCATTCCCTGGATACTCCGAATTCCTGACAACTCTTTTAGAATGTTTGTTCGTATATTTAATCTCTTCAAAGGATGAGCATTCTGTTTGATCAGTTCGGGATCGTTGTAGAGAAGAAATGAGTCTTTATCCGTTGTTGGCATGTGTTGGTAATAAAGGGGTAATCCTCGGTTACTATGGTAATAAAGGGGGGTGTCAACCCAGATAATCCGACCGGTGTACTTTCGCCGTGCCAGCCTCTTCTTCAGAAGAAGGTGAGTTTCTTTTGTCTTTTCTTCAGTGTCCTGTGTGATCCAGATCAGTAAAGGGATCCGGCCCTGAACCAAGTCAAGCGACTTATCCAAAAGCTCTTCCCTCTGACCGGCATCCAGGCCCTCCCCTTCCCCAATATGGGGACTGGCCAATAGTATTGCCTGGGCGTAGGGCAACACCCCGTCAAGGTGTCTGCCCAGCCCCCGACCGTCGATATCGCCGCTCTTTTTAAGTGGCGTTATAAGGTCTACGATGAGTCCTCGTGGAGAATGCCGAACCGCCATTTAATTTGAATTCCTCTCTTCCCAACAGGTCATGCAGATGAATCATTCCCCTGACCTTCTTCTCCCTGTCAAGGATAACGAGATGCGTGATACCATAGAGTTCCATTATCCCGAGGGCCTCTGCGGCTGTCTGATTTTCCTCTACGGTCTTGGGCGCCGTTGACATGATCTCTTCCACTTTCAGCTTGTGAATCATCTTTTTCTTCGTGAGAATCCTTCTCAGATCTCCATCCGTGACGATCCCTGAAAGTCTCTCCTCTTCGTCCACCACCAGGGTCGCGCCGAGCCCTTTTGAGTCTATCTCCTTGATGGCCTGCTCCACCCTGGATCCCAAGACCACCTTGGGCACATGATCATCCGTAAACATCACCTCTTTTATCGTGATCGCCAGCCTTTCTCCAAGCCCGCCACCCGGATGCAGTTTTCTGAAGTCCTTTTTGTCAAAACGTCTTGCGTTGATCAGGACCACGGCAAGGGCATCTCCCATGGCAAGGGCTGCGGTTGTACTCGAAGTGGGTGCCAGGCCCATAGGACAAGCCTCCCTCTCTACCCCTACATCGATCACCACATCGCTCGCCGCGGCCATGGGTGAATCAAGGTTTCCTGTAAACGCGATGATTTTAGCCCCTATTCCCCTGACCATCGGTAGGATATTGTTGATCTCTGAAGTCTGGCCGGTGTTTGAGATAGCCAAAACAACGTCGCTTTTTGTTACCATGCCCAGGTCTCCGTGGATGGCTTCAGCCGGATGCATAAAAAGGGAAGGCGTTCCTGTACTGTTGAGGGTCGCCGATATCTTCCTTCCAACTAGGCCGGATTTCCCCATCCCGGTAAGGATCACTCTCCCTTTGGCCTTCAGAATGATCTGAACGGCCTTTTCAAATTCAGGTCCGACACGGTCTACCAGATCCATGATGGCCTGTGCCTCGATTTCTAGGACTTCTTTGACCTGATCAATGAGCATGATGCATATCCTGGATTTTCCCAAAAAAATTGTGCGACATCCCAGCTTTTTTCTGATAATTCAGGGTTCGAAGAGATAAAAGAAGAGATGCAAGGCACAAGGTTGTCGGCCTAAGGTTAAAAAACCAGAAATCGATCGTGCATCCTAAACCGTAGACCTTAAACCCCAGACCTTTATTCGGCCCCTAAAAGAGATGGCTGAGCGACAGCTTAATGACATTGTTTTGAGCATTTAGACTTCTATAGATTCAGCCGATCATTTAACATGTCCCGGCATACTTCTCAAGAGATAAAAATGCTCCTCGAGCCGCCTCAGACTATGAAAATCCCTTCCTTTTGATTGCATTTAGATCATGTCATGATATAAAGTGATGAATCATAGTGACTTAGGACTCTTTGGAGAATTTACAGCCTTGGAAGAGAGCGGCTGATTGATAGGATTCCATGATGAAAATCGAGCAGTTTCCAGAAGAGATAAGACCCTATTTGATCCCCGAGCCGAAGGGTCAAATGTTCTACCAATGCCTCGGTTGTAAAACAGAATTTGGGATCGATCATCTTTTGTACACGTGTCCTGATTGTGGGAGCGTCCTCCTGCTTCATAATAGAAATCAGAAGCATCTAAAGGACAAAGGCGGAGCCATATGGCAAAAAATCTTTGACTACCGCCGAATGCTGAACCACCAACCTTTGAAGGGCATATTCAGATATTATGAATTCATTGCTCCTATCATTCCACTGGAGCAAATCATCTATCTGGGAGAGGGACAAACACCGGTGGTGAAGGCCAATGATCGGCTCAGAGACATGGTTGGGCTGGATTTTTACTTCAAGGATGATGGTCTGAATCCCAGCGCCTCTTTCAAGGACAGAGGGATGGCATGCGCCTTGAGTTTTATCAACCATTTCGCCAAGACTCATCAGACAGACAGCATGCTGGCCATATGTGCGTCCACTGGGGATACATCGGCATCTGCAGCGCTCTATGCTTCTTACATGGGAGACTTCCTCAAATCGGCTGTCCTCCTACCTCGCGGGAAAGTCACCGAACAGCAATTGGCCCAACCCCTGGGGAGCGGCGCCAAAGTACTTGAAATACAAGGGGTTTTTGATGACTGCATGAGAGTTGTTGAAGCCCTTGCAGACAATTATCATGTGGCGCTCTTGAATTCCAAAAACAGTTGGCGCATTTTGGGCCAAGAGTCCTTTTCCTTTGAAATCGCTCAAGATTTTGACTACAGTGTAGGGGACAAGGCCGTGGTTTTGCCCATCGGTAATGCGGGGAATATTACGGCCGTAATGAGTGGATTTCTCAAATTTCACAGAGAAGGTATTATAGCAGAACTCCCAAAGATAATAGGGGTCCAATCTAAGCATGCCGACCCGGTCTATCGTTACTATCTGGAAGGAGATGCCGGCATAGAGACGTTCAAGCCGATAACCGTAAAACAGAGCGTGGCCCAGGCGGCCATGATCGGTAATCCCGTTTCCATGCCCAGGGTGATTCATGTGGCTAGGAACTACAATCAAGTGGCTGGTGAGAGAAGGGTTTTTGTCGTTCGGGTCACGGAACAGGAGATCATGGATGCCATGATCATAGCCAATAGGAACGGGAACATCGCTTGTACCCAAGGAGGAGAGTCTATGGCCGGGCTTAAAAAAGCCCTTGAGGAAGGGTATGTTGGCCCCGAAGAAGTGGGGATTCTTGACTCGACCGCCCATATGCTCAAGTTCTTGCCTTTCCAGGAGATGTATTTCCAGGATAGCTTCGAGCCGGAATTCAATATCAAACCCAGACCAGAGCTCAAGAATGCGCCCACATGGATCAGGCCAAAGGATCTCAGGAAATATCCGGAACCGGGACAACCTCTTCAGGGTGAGGATATGCAGGCGTTCGTGCGGGAAATGACCAAAGAAATCGCAGGCATTCTGAACTTGAAAAAGAAATAGAAATCCTCTATGAACATCCTTTTCGTGTGCACCGCAAATATCAGCAGAAGTTTTTTGGCGGAACACCTGCTTAGACACATACTCCGATCATATGAACTCTATAATATCTCCGTATCATCCGCTGGGATCAACGCCAGCCCCGATGCCGACCCCGATCCGAAAATGGTGGATCATCTTCTAAGAAAAGGAATCCGCAGTGAAGAGCACAAGGCGAGGCAAATTACCAAGGAGGATGTGGATTGGGCCCACCGTATCCTGGTCATGGAAAAGATGCACGCAGATATACTCGAAGAAATATGGCCGGAGGCAAGAGCAAAGGTGGACTTCCTGGGAAGGTTCGCATCAGGAGGACTCGTTGATGATGACATTATCGATCCGTTTGGCAAATCCCCCTACCATTACAGGGTCGCCGAGGCGCAGATTTCACTGGGGATAGAGGCCCTCGCCAAGGAACTCATGGGACCTTCAATTTTAATCTAAGAAATAATAATACGAGACACCGGATTGTTGAAACTCAGGACCATAGTCGTTGACCACACAAGATCCCCTTTCCTGAAAGAAGGAGAATCCTTTTATCTAAAACGTCTCCGAAGATACGTGAAGATGGAATGGATTGAGGTCAAACCAGCCAGGATCAAAAAAGGCAGGTCTGATAAGGAGATCTTGGCTACTGAAAGCCGGAGAATCGATCAAAAGCTGGCACCTGGAGATTACTTGGTCCCCCTCCACTCCACCGGCCACTCATTCAATTCCGAAGAATTGGCAAAATGGCTGGATGGGTTGTCCGCCAGAACAGGGATTTGCGTTACCTTTCTCATCGGCGGTCCCTTGGGACTCTCCAAGGACCTTCTGGATCGCGGTCACGAAATCCTATCCCTATCTCGCCTGACCCTAACCCACGAGATGGCCCGCCTTCTGCTTTTGGAGCAACTCTACAGGGCTTTTACCATATTGCGCGTAGAGAAATATCATAAGTAAGACATGGCACTAGCAGGAGTTGAAGGCATCTTAGCCATACAACTCAGCTGGGGAAAAACAACGGAATCTCCTAGTAAAAAGGCGAATCGCCTGTAGGAAACCGCAGAATCGTGAGAACCGCTAAGGGTGGAACAATGTGGAGGTTCCGCGGCGACTCTATTCTGTGATAGGTTTTTTGGCGCTGGGAGTCAGATTCCTCATGATAAGGGTGACCAAACAAAACGTGACGACAAAGGTCACAGCATCAGCCGCAGGCAACGCGAGCCACACACCCGTAATGCCGAAGATACGGGGCAAAATCAGGATCATGGGAATGAGAAAGACAACTTGCCGTGATAGGGCAAGAAATAGGGCGGCTCCGGCTTTTCCAAGGGCCTGGCACAGACTCACCGCGATCATTTGATACCCGATAAGGGGAAAAGCGATAACCATGAGTCGACAGGCGTTTTTTCCTATACGAATAAGCTCCGGATCACTACTGAAGATTCGAATGAGAGGCCCTGGAAAGATCTCCAGGATGGCAAAACCGAAAAGGGAAATGATTGTGGCCCAAAGAATTGCTAGTCGAAGTGTTTTTTTGACCCGATCAAGCTGATTTGCGCCGTAGTTGAATCCGATGATGGGTTGCGCACCCTGTCCGATTCCCATCATAGCCATAAACAAGAAGCCGCTGACCCGAAAAAACACGGCAAAAGCGGCCATGGAGATCTCCTCGCCAAGACGGGTTATTGTATTGTTCATAAGGGCCATGGTGAGACTCATGGCCAGGGTACGGGCAAAATCTGACATCCCAATGCTGGCCATTTCCCATACAACAGCCCGTTTCAATATCATGTGCCGCAGATGGATTGAAAGGACGCTCTTCCCACTCACATAGAACAGGATCAAATAGACGGCACTCGCCGACATAGAGAGGACTGTAGCACTCGCTGCGCCCTTGATTCCAAAGCCCAGATACACAATGAAGAGGGCGTCGAGGAGGATGTTCAGGATCGCCCCGATCAGCATGGATATCATAGCGACATTGGCATTCCCTTCTGCCCTAGCCGACGAGCTCCCCGCCATACTGAAGGTGAACATGGGAGTTCCTAAAATGATGATGTAAAAATAAGATCTGCAATAGGGCATGAGTGCTTCATTGGCGCCAGAGAGACGAATCATTAAATCCCCAGCCAACACACCAAACAAGACGCAAAGGAATCCGCTTCCCAAACAGAGAGCGATCATATTCCCTAAAGAGAGGGATGCCCCTTCCTGATCGTTATTCCCCATGCGGCGGGAGATGATAGATGCACCACCTATTCCGAAAAGCATGCCCAAGGCCATCAGGATCATCTGCATGGGCATAACAATATGAATTGCCCCAAGACCGATGGGGCCGACATAATGTCCTATGAATATGCCATCTACAATATTATATAAGTACTGAACCATCATACCTATGATGGCCGGAGCGGACATCTTGAAAAGTAGCAATCCCACCTTTTCCTTACCAAGCATGTCGCTCTTCAGTCCCATCTTGGGTGGCATTTTTAAGGCACTCTCCTCCCTATTCTTTCGTGTCATCATATCTCTAATTTCTCACTTATCTCTACGAGTTTCTCAATAGCCCGGAAAAAGTGCGCACGATCATCGGGGGGAAGTCTGTCCAGTTTGCTCTGTATAAACCTGCTGACTTCATCTGAATGGATCGCGGTCTCCTTTTGCCCAAAATCCGTCAGGGAGACATAGACTTTCCGGCGGTCTTTCTCGTCTCCCGTTCTCTGCACAAAACCCTTTTCAATCAACTGGTCGACGACAAAGGTCAGGCTTCCTTTTTCAAGCCCGGTACATCCATGTAGCTCCGTCATAGTCAGTTGTTTTCCCTCGTGAATCAGGAAAAGGACATGGCGTTGTGTAGGGCTCAGATTGAAGCGATCATGCGAACAAGAAAACCCGGACATGAGTTTTCTTCCGATCTTATGTGCCACCCGGGGAAATCGGGTGATAAGTTCAATTTCCTCATCTCCCATAAACCAAGTATTCCTTCTAATAGTTAGATTTCTAACAGATTGGATTCTAATTATTTAAAGATAGGCTGTCAAGAGGAAGAGAGTGGATTATAGCCAGTCGATCAATCTCCATTCCTGGCGATCGAAGGTCAACAATTGTCATAGACTTTGTTCAGGATAATGAAAGATATTCCCGGGGCATGACACCAGAGAATGTGGGCCATTGCCCGCGATTATGAAGCCCGAAGAAAAGGGGCGTTTGAAATCCTCAGAAAGATCCTTTCATGGCTGTTGAGATAAAACAGCCGCTCTCCTCTTGCGCAGTCGTAGCCTGTACTTGGTTCGTGTAATCTGAGTCACCCGCATCATTATACGCCAGCACTCTGTAATAATAGGTCGTATAAGAGTCAAGTTCGGTATCAGTATATAAAGTTTCATCGGGGCCGACAATGGCTATTCCCGTATAAAGTCCCCCGTATCTCGTCCTCTCAATCTTAAATCCGTTTTCGTCATCTGAGTTGTCTGTCCAGGAAAGATTGATTTCGAACGCTGAATCGGTTTCTGCGACCAAGTTAGTGGGAGCTATCGGCACCGTGCCACCGAGGAACCTACCAAGACCAGCCGGTGTCGTCCCCACGATCACCGTGTCCGTGACAGAAAGCTCCTTATTCTCATCGAACTCCGTGCTGATCACTGAGACCGTATTGTCCAAGCTATTCGCCACATAGACAAAATCACCACTGTTCCTGACATCAACGCCCCAAGGGCCGGCCCCGACATCAACCGTGGTTTCAACCGTATTGCCGGAGGTCTGTATCACTGAAAGAGTATGGCTCAAGCTGTTCGCCACATAGACATAAGAGCCGTCAGGGCTTACGGCCACACCCAATGGACCCTCTCCTAACCCATCATCTTCCACGTTAATCGTTTCGGTCACCCCATTGGAATAGACATAAATCACTGATACCGTATTAGATATATTGTTCGTCACATACACGTAAGAGCCGTAAGGGGCCATGGCTACACCATAGGGGCCCTCCATCAACTCAAGATCCTTCACATCAATGGTCTCTTCGATGGTAAATTCCTTGTTCCCTTCGTCATCCTCGGTGCTGATCACCGTGACGGTGTTATCCCCGTTGTTCGCCACATAGACGAATTCGCCGTTTGGTGTCACAGCAATGCCCAACGGGTTATCGCCCACAGCTATTGTTTGAATAACAGAATTCTCATTTATAACAGAGACCGTGTCATCCAGGCTATTGGAGACATAGATATACTCCCCATCGGAAGATACAACCACGCCAAAGGGCCCGTCACCGACTGGAACTCGCGTAATTTCACTATGAAAAGGGACACTCAGGATGGAAATTGTATCATCAGCGAGATTAGTGACATACACATAACCTCTTTTGGCATCCATGGCCACACCCGTAGGACTTCCTCCCACATCGATGGTCTCGATCACGGAATTATCAGAGAGGTCTATCACTGAAACGGTATTGGCGCCTTGATTTGGAATGAAGGCATGGCTGGCAGCATCACAGTCCGAAGGCGTAATGGGTTGAAACAGGACCGGCAAAACCCATATGAATATGATAGATAGATACTTCATCATTTGCATATCCCCATAGTATCCGAGGTAACTATATAACCGAAAATGGTAACGCTCATCTATGGGCGGGACTATAACGAAATCTCCTTCATCTGTAAAGGCAAAAGGAAATGATGTCTGTATGAGACGGGGTAGAAGGATCCTATATTCTCGTTTTTTCTTGACATCATGAGGGTTTGCCCATATAGTTGTTTTATAGCTAAAATGTGACTGAAGTGTGATTTTTGAGACATTAGAAGAAACTGACCATTTTAAGATGAAAATCGTATAGTTAGGTTGACAGCGCAGGGCCTTCATCAAGCATTATTCTTTTTTCCACAATCACATCAACTCGTCACTTTTTAAGTGTTCTATGATAACTCTTTTATAGGGATGGATTTCGGGTGCCAAAAGAAAGTATCCATAATAACGAGTCCTCTTCCGAGAAGCTCAGCAGTAACAAAGTGAAGTTTGAGATCTACGGCGAAGAAATGATCGAAAAGTACGTCAAAATGAGTGGAAACAGCGGTAGAATCTATCTGCCTCCGGACTGGGTAGGACACAAGATCAAGGTCATCAGGATTGATTAGACATCGTCATGCGAAGGGAATCTGTTTGTGGAAGATCTGATCATAAGAAAGCTGAATAGAGAAGACGCTCGAGATATTAGTCGGATTAATGCTGCAATCACCAGGAAACCGGTAAAGGAAGAGTTTGGACCTATGGTCGAAGAGCTGGCTCAGAGTACCGGAAATATGAGTTATATAGCTGAATATCAAGGGGAAATCGTTGGTTATATGATTACCTATCTGCTTTCCGGCGGCTTTGGGATAGAGAAAAGTGCATGGATTGCCGACGTCGGTGTTGAACCGAAGTTTATGGGTCAGGGTATAGGCAAAGCCCTTGCAAGCGAGATATTCAAGTTCTATTCAGATAAAAAGATTAAAAACATATACACCTCAGTCCGATGGGATTCCACAGACTTGTTGTCGTTTTTTAAGACATTAGGCTTTGATAGAAGCAATTTCATCAACCTGAGAAAACAAATGGAATAGAGGTCGACTAGACCCTGAACTCACGTCACAGATTTCCATAGGTTTTAAACCTATCTCAACCTTCACCCGACGGATGAAGGTTTTTTTGGTCCTAAGTATATATGGTTTGTGTTATATGAAAAAGCATATATGGATCCAGGAAATCTACAAGGAGAAGAAGCATGAGGTATGCTGAAACAGGGTTTAATCTGGAGATCGATTTATCCAGAGGAAACATTGAAAGAGTAGAGAGTGACCCGGAACTGACCAAACACTATCTTGGAGGTCTTGGGACCAATGCCAAGATATTATGGGACAGGGTTCCCCCTGAGGTTGAACCCTTTTCGCCTGAGAATGTGCTCATTTTCAGCGCAGGCCTTCTATGTGGAACACCAGCTATCGGCTGTAATCGGACCATTGTCTCCACCATTTCACCCCAGACCAAATTAATGGCCTTTTCGATGATGGGGGGATTCTGGGCGCCGGAATTAAAGTATGCAGGCTATGACAGGGTGATCCTTCGGGGCAAGTCCCCTGATCTGGTTTATTTGTGGATCAAAAATGACCAAGTAGAAATACGTGATGCCTCTCATCTAAAGGGGTTAGGCGCGACTGAAACGGCGGAGCTGATTCGGCAGGAATTGAACGAGCCGAAGGCCCAGGTGGCCAGTATTGGGATGGCCGGAGAGAACAGGGTCTATTTCGCCTCTATCGAACAGGGTCGCTCCAGTGCCAGCCGGCTGGGAATAGGTGCCGTCATGGGAGACAAAGGCGTGAAGGCCATTGCTGTTCGTGGAACAAAGGACATCAATATAGCCCAACCGGCTGAATACCTGGAGCTCTGCCATGAAGTGATGGAATATATCAAATGGCGGAATGATAACCCGGTTCCGGGGGTCATGACCATTATGCAAGGCATTGGCTCACCTCAAGAGATGAAAGTCCATGATGAAAAGTGGCACACAGAGAATTTCATGTGGGGAAATACCCGCGTTCGCAGAAAGGATTTTTGGAACGAGGAGGTGGAACAGCAGTGGACAAAGACCATGGATAGCATGCGGACACGGTTCATCAGTTGCTACAACTGCCCCATGGAATGCGGAGCAACCATTACCCCGCCGGGTCAGCCCACATACATGATGAAGTGCTTCTCCAAACTGACATACACCATGGCGGCATTTTCAGACCTGGATTTTGGTCTGAAAATCGCTCAACGGGCGACGGAATACGGTGTGGATGGATTCTCGGCCCCACAAGTCATGGCTTTTGCCGTTGAACTCTATGAAAACGGCATTCTTACCGACAAGGACATGTCGGGAATGCCGTCCGATAACGAGGGGAGATTCTATTGGTTACTGGACAGAATCGTTCGGCGGGAAGGCATAGGCGATGTTTTGGCCAATGGGACCTATTGGGCCGCCAAAGAGATCGGTGGGGGGGCAGAGGAATATGCGCATAACAATATCAAGAAACACGAGCAGTTGCCTCTCAAACTTTCCATGCTGAATCCCATCTATTTTCTTATGTATTGCACAGGCGAGAAGATCAACATTACCCAGATTGAAGGGCAGTTCCCCCAAGCGCCTTACCCTAAGAGAGAGGAGAGGGAGGCCTTTGTAAAGGACTGGTTTCAGGTCCCTGATGAAAAATTCAAACAATACTTTCTGGACTGGGAACCGCGGGGAGAAAACTCAAATCCATATTACCCCACGGTTCGAATGTCTTGTGAAATTGTCGATTGGCAAGAAATGATGCATTACATCGATGACGCCCTCGGAATGTGCGCCGGGCTTTCATCATTTCCTCTGAAGCCCCCGTATCACATACACAATTATCCTAAGTTTATTACAGCGGGAGCAGGGATAGAGATGGATGAAGCCAAACTAACCAAGGCGGCCAGAAGGTACCGGACCTTGGTCAGGGCCGTCAACATAAGGAGGGGCATGAGAAGAGCGGATGAGAAGCCTCCGGAGAACCATTGGAAAAAGAGATTTCCCGAACTTGAAAAGGACCTCCTGGATACCTATTACCGATTCAAGGGGTGGAATAATGACGGGGTTCCGACCAAAGAGACCTTACATGAATTGAGTTTGGATTACGTAACCGAAGACTTCATTAAGAGGGGAATTCTCACAGACAATGATGGGGATGGCCTTTCAGATGAGACTTCAGTAAAAGATAAGAGCAAATAGAACGCAGTGATGGTGGCCTTCATGGGTGAGAACACAAAGAAAACGATAAAAACAATCAAAGTCGATATGGATAAATGTAATGGCTGCAGGACATGTGAGATGATCTGCTCCGCTTTTCACGCCGTGCCGAAATATAGCAGCGTTAATCCGGCAAGATCTCGTATTCGGCTGATTCGTCATCCACTTAGAGATATCTATGTTCCCGTACACGCGGGAGAGTATGTAAATGCCGAATGCGCCGGCAGAGACAAGTATGTGATCAACGGAAAAGAATACGAGGAATGTGCCTTCTGCAGGGCTTCCTGTCCATCCAGGGAAGAATTCAAAGAACCTGATTCCGGTCTCCCTCTGACCTGTGATATGTGCGAAGGGGAAGATGAGCCATTGTGTGTGAAATGGTGTTTGAATGACGCCCTGACCTACGAAGAAAGGGAAGAAGAAGTGGAGGAAGACGAAATAAAGGCCCAGACAGAGATGGAGATTGGATTGGAAGCATTGGCCGACAGATTCGGATTGGAAAAAATAACCGATGCCGTTGCCCGCATGAGAGAGAAAGAACAATAGGAGCAATTGTGGAGACAGTAGCGCCGTTAGAAGAGGTACTGGAACTCATAAAAGAGACGGGTGGTGAATCCTACAGGTTTTGTT
>JAFGFY010000143.1 GCA_016930795.1 Deltaproteobacteria bacterium | reverse complement strand
GCAAAACGACAAGGAGGATCCAATGACAAAATACTTCAATAATCCCCATGATATACTGGAAGCGACCTCCCTGGTCAAGAGATTCACGGAATACGTCAAGATTCACACCACTTCAGATGAGCACTCAGAATCTTCTCCAAGCACGGAAAGGCAATTTGATCTCGCCCGAAAACTTGTCAGAGAGCTTCATGAGCTCGGGCTCTCCGATGCCCAAGTTGATGAGCATTGCTATGTCACGGCCACCTTGCCTGAAAATACAAAAGGGAGGGCCACTGTCGGCCTTATCGCACATCTCGACACCTCCCCTGCCGCCCCCGGAGAGGGAGTTACGCCCCTGTTCCATGAGAAATATGACGGTTCAACCATCCGACTCAAGGACAACGTCTCCATCAGTCCTGAAGACACTCCGGATTTGACCGCGTGCATGGGCGACACGATTATCACCTCGGACGGAACCACTCTTCTGGGCGCTGACGATAAGGCCGGAATCGCGGAAATCATTTCGGTTTTAGAATACTTCAAAGATCATCCTGATCTGCCGCACCCGAAGATTCGCGTCGCGTTCACTCCGGATGAGGAGACGGGCCGTGGAACAGCCAAGTTCCCCATGGAGACGTTTGGTGCAGATGTGGCCTTTACGGTGGACGGGACATTTGACGGAGAAATCAATGTGGAGACATTCAACGCAGACTCCGCCTATGTCACCATCACCGGCGTCTCCACTCATCCTGGAACGGCCAAGGGCAAATTGGTCAACGCCCTGCGATATATGTCCAAGTTGATTGAGAGATTGCCCGCAGAAAAATCCCCGGAATGCACGGAAGGTCGGGAAGGCTTCATTCACCCCATAGAAGTGAACGGAGACGCTTCAAAGTGCAAATGTCACCTGATTCTCCGGGATTTCGAAGAAAGACCTCTGGCTGAATTCGGCCGGATCGTTAGAGAGATCGCGGAAGGACTTCAGAAAGAAGAGCCTCGCCTTAAAATCGATGTTGAAATCAAACGCAGATACTCGAATATGATCCAGTTCCTTCGGAAGAAACCTGAGATCACCAATCGGCTTTCCGAGGCGGTACGGCTCGCAGGTGTCGAGCCTATTATTAAACCGATCCGGGGCGGAACGGATGGCGCGAACCTTACGAAGATGGGACTTCCATGCCCGAACATCTTCTCAGGAGGAATGAATTACCATGGCCCCACCGAATGCGTTTCCACGCGTTCCATGGGGCTTGTCGTCTGCGTGCTCCTGAACCTTCTCACTCTCTATGCCAACTCGCAGCAAGGATAGTTCGTATTAAAGCAAGGAATCTCACACAGAGAATGAGGTTCCCAAAAAGCGCCTTAAAGGGGGCTCAAGGGGCAAAGGCTTTTCTGAAACGAAAGAATAGCCTTTGTCCCTTGAGTGATACTTCCTTCCAACACTCAGGGCTCCGCGCAATCCGGATCATCCGGATATGAGCACCCCGCGTGATATGTGACGGTCACCTGGAAATAGTACGGCGCGATGGAGGGGGACGAATTGGTGTTTCCCCAATCGTTATCCGGGACCTGGTTCGGTAGAGGAACATTGCGCTCCAGCACGTCATTCCACACCGTTTCCATCACGGCACGGTTAAAATCCTGAATACTCAAATAGAAATGGCTTCTGCTCCACACGTCTCCGAGCCAGAATTCCTGATCGCCATAGGGAACCGTGACGTGAATGGTCTCTGAGGTTATCTCCATATCCGCCCAGCCTGCCACGATACCCTCCCCGGCGTAGTCGTATTCATATATTTCACCCTGAGTGTCTTGCCAGAATGTGCGTTCCAGCAGGTTATTATTGGGCGGAGGGGCGTCGCGAAACAGGGTCCAGGCGTATTCCACAATTCCGGGCGGTGCGTAGATCTGAACCTGAATATCGAAATACCAATCTTCAGGGGCGCCCTCAGCCACGTCGGTGAGTTCTGCGGGAAAAATGAGCTGAAAGATATCACGGTCACCTTCATAGTCGACGAAGCCTGCCACCCAATCCGATTGCCACTGATCATTGATATCCAATGGTCCGACGCGGAGCCGGTTTGTATCTGCATTGAACTCTGGCTGAGACGTATTATCATACTCGATCACTGTGACTTCAACCGCGTCTCCGGCCACTCTTTCTCCGGGCTCATCAAAGTAAACCGTTGCCGGGCCTGAATTGTCGACACTCCCTGGAACAGGCGGCACACTCTCAGGGATTTCGAGCACACCCACCGTCAATATGTATTCCATGTCACTCCCGTCATTATTTTGATCATCACCCACCTGTAAGTTCACCGTCGTACCGAAACCGGTCGTTTGCGGCAAATAATAGCTCCCCTTGAAGTGATCCCCTTCATCCGCGCCGTTTTCCGTGCCGTTCCTGTCGCTGATTATCTTATGAAACCCATCCCATGTGACATGCACGGTATAGGTAACATCCGAATCCTCAAAAGAATCGAAATAGACCTCCAGAATGCGGGGTCCTGATATGGTCGGCACCGTGATTTGATAGTTGTCCACATCGCCCAGCTTGTAAATTTTTCCAACGATGGTTTCACCCCCTGAATCCAAAATGGTGAGGACCTCTTCTCCATTCTCCGTTTCTCCGGAATCAGAAACCTCCTCCAACGCGGCCCTCATTTGGTAAGGAAGGGATGTCAGCATTTGTGTTTCATAAACCGGTTTAACGACGACGTAGAGCACATCGACTTGTCCGGTAGAGATCTGAATATGATGAGGACTCGTGGCCGAAACAGAGTGTTCGTGGGCATAGAGGGTATTCCCGACGCCGTCTCGAACCTCGATCTGGTACCCTCCCGGATCGGTTTGATTGGCCAGGCTATCCGGAATCCCCTCCGTGAAATCGTGATGAAAGCCTAGAACCAGGGTCTGAAAAGCGCCGTGTGAAGGTTCAGGCACAGGGACCTCATACCAGTCCTCATCCTGAACATATTCCAGGGAACCGCCCAGGTCATAGCCTTCACTATCCGGGGTCCGAGGCTCTGCTCTTGCCTGGGTGTCATTGAGTTCCAGTTCGGATACGTCCACGGATTCAACACAAACCGAGTAATAATAGGGACTGGTGTCATCTTGTCCCTGATCATCAACCACCAGGTAATAGCCCCCTGATGCCAGAGAGACCAGAATACCATACACATAATCCGCTGGCTGCCGCCCATCGAACTCATAGATCTTTGCTCCATATTCATCATAGAGCTCAAGCCCCAGATTGACAGGCAAATACGCGTTGATCCATAGGTCATATTGAACAATGATTTGATAAACCCCGTCAGTGTCGATGTAGAAATAATAGCAGTTGACTTCACCGACCTCGGAGATACTATCTGTCGGGCACGCGCCGTCGGCATCTATTTCCACCTCCGTGGCCTGCTCAAAGGAACTATTATCAACCACCGCGTCGGAATAGAAGGCGGATATTTCATACTCGATTTCGTCGGAAGCATCATCGTCCATAAAATCCCGAACGGCAAAAAAGAGCTCCTTGGGTTGATCAACACTCACATTAATCGCGAGATGAGCCGCTTCAGCGGCGTCTTCGGGCGCGCTTTTCCCGAATATGAGAACGAAATCTCCCTGGGCGTCTCTTTCATAGACAGTGATCATGAAATCTACAGGAGAATTTCCGTATCTGCTATTGCAGCTCACCGTCAGTGTCCTATTGGTTTCCACCGCATTAAAGCTATACCAGTCCACCTCACCCTCCGTCGCGATGGTTCCGGATACTGTTTCCATTTCAAAAAGTTCCCGTGTTGAAGGCGAGGTGCTCTCCTGGGATTCATCAGTTGCGCATCCACATATCAATAAGACGCAAACCATAAGAATCGATATTCCAACACATAGTGTTTTCATGGCGTCATCTTCTCCCGCTATTCTAAGAGTTGAAAGTCCGCAGGATATAAATGGACACTGCGGGTTGAGTCATCGTGATTGATGACAACCTCTGCCATACGAAACACAGGCATTTGATCGGGCATATCTTCCGGGACCTGGGCGATGAACAGACGAATAACGTTATCACCAGGTTCCAGGTCTATTTCACCCTCAAGAAAACTCCCACCGGTCTCCATGATGGAGATGTTGGAAATGGAGAAATCATATCGCCGCACATTGGCTACGACACCATCCACGACGACATTGGGATCAAACCCAAGGTCTTCGATACTGACTTCATAGGCATACCTTTCACGCACAATGGGATCGTTGGCGCCGACATTGGTGTGTCGCTGAACTTCAAACCAATCCATCGCCCCATCAAAGTCCATGTCCATGGTGGTCTGATTCTCCAACGGATTGGTCCCGGCATAGAACTCCACAGAGTCCGGAATACCATCATAGTCCGTATCCGGATGGTAGGCATTGGTCCCTTTATAAAACTCTTCACAATCGTTCAGACCATCATAGTCCGAATCAGGATAGGTCCCGTCCGGCAAGGCGTCACAAGCGCCATCTGGGACTGTGGGATCGCGTACGGTTGCCAGTGTGCTAATCTTGTATTCAAAATAGTCACTCCACCCGTCACCATCCGTATCTGCCACATGCGGATCTGTCGCGTAGAACCAATAGTCTGAAGGGTTGAGTTCCTCGTCATCAGTAAGACCGTCACCATCACTGTCTATGAAGAGCGAATCAACACCGGGGATGACATTGAAGTTATAGGCCACCAAGTATTTGACTTGATACTCAGCGGTCAGTCTCATATCCACGATACTGATAAAATCGATGGTGTCGGCTGTCTCAAACACCCGGAATTGACCATGACCGCGTTCCGCCATATCAGTCATCAGATCAATGCAATCGCCCCGATCCTCATCACTCATGTTTATACCGGGCAAGAGGAACGTGTGGAAATTAAAGCTGCCCACTCCAAACTCATTCGTCATCTCATACAAGTCATCGATGGTATTCAAAATCTGAGTTGTCCGCGGCTGATCATGGTCAGGGACATTATCCAGGCCATCGCTGAAAAATAGGACAATGTACTTAGTGCGAACAAGGCTGTCATGATTAGCTGTGCTTGAAATATCTCTATAGATGTCTTGATAGATGCTTTCAATCGTACCGACATAGTCCGTTAAACTCGTATTAACCACATCCGTTAGTACGGATTGAATCTCGTCCGCGTCCTTTGTGAATCCTGAATATCCGTTTGCGACAGTTGTTTCAAAGACCGAGGAGTTCCACAGCATGATCTCGAAAGAGACATTGGGATTGGTGTTGTAACGTTCGACAAATTCCCAGGTCGCGGCAAGCCTTTGGTTATAGGGATCGGAACCTTCACCAGCCGCGCCCATGCTGCCCGAGCAGTCGATGGCAAACAGGACCTTTATGGGAAAGATCAGTTCCTCAGGGCTTTCGGTGAAAAAGGTCCCGCTTAGTGTCGCTCGTTGTCTAATAGAGATTCTCTCAAGACCGGGACCGTTATCACAGGCGCCGACACTGCATAAGATCACGAAAGAAAACATCAGTATTCTCATTCTTTTAAGCATCACACGCATCTCCTCGACCGTCCTGATCCACATCGCTCTGGTCCGGGTTGTAGAGCCTCGGACAATTGTCGCATGCGTCACCCACCCCGTCGTTATCCGAATCATTGTTGGATTCGCAATAAACACGGGGACACAGGTCTACGGGCCACCCCCCTGGAACTTCGTAATTAGGGTATCCATCGTTGTCCAAATCGTTGTCGCAAACGTCACCATAGTCATCAGGCATATACTCATTGTTGTTTGCCTGTTCCGGGTTGTAGACCAGATCACAATTGTCCCTGTCATCGGGGATACCGTCGTTATCGTCATCATCATCGCAGGCGTCGCCTATGCCGTCTCCATCCGTATCTGTCTGGCTTGCATTCGCTACAAACTGGCAATTGTCCGGGCCGACCCCTCCCTGGCCGTCATCCGGTATGGAATCATTGTCATCGTCCGGATCACAGACATCTCCCAGCCCGTCTCCATCCGTGTCTATCTGGTCGTTATTGGCGATTTGCGGGCAATTATCACAGGCATCTCCCCACATGTCGCCGTCACTATTCTCACTTTGAAGATTGGGGGTCAGGACACAATTGTCGTATATATCATGAGCGCCGTCATGATCCTCGTCATCCTGGAGATAGAAATAGGGACCCAGTTCATAGGCGATGATCACAGGCCCGCCGCCCCCTCCTCCGCCTCCGATACCCCCTGATGGTGGAGCGCCGCACTCCCCTCCCACACATTCATCCCATATGTCATTGGAATCTACCGACCAAACGGGATCCCATAAAACAAGCAATATTCCGACCAGAGATATCATTCCAATCAATGCGTGCTTTGGTCTCATGTTACACCTCGCCATCTGATGATTTTCTGGTTAGCGGTCCTTGTACCTGACCCGATCAATTCTCTAATTCGCCCTCTCTCGAAAAACAGCGATCTGCTGTGCGTTGAGATCGTACGTGCAAATATACGCGATGCCTTCCTCATCAAACCAAAGGGAATTATGCTGACCGACATTTCCGGCCGTCGCGACTGTTTCCGTTTGCCAGTTGGTACCGTCGAAACGGGCAAATAGAAGGTCATTGTTTTTTCTGTAGCTTGCGGTCCGTGCCTCGATATCCTGGTAGCCGATGGCCGGATAGCCATTCCCGTCAAAAGCAAGGCTGCAATATTTTCCGCAATTGGATGTGTTGTCCACAACATCGATGCGCCAACTCCCGTCATTTTGCAGCTGGGCATAACGGAGGTGATCGGGATGATCGTTTATTCCTGTTTCATCCTCCAGGTAATACGCGACACCCACCGTCCCATCAATCGACACGGCAGGGCTGATCCATTCCACTCTCCAATCATCCAAGACTTCAATGATTTCAGGAACCCACACCCCGCCGTTCTTTACTGCTCTGCGCAGCGTTCTACGATCCTCTCCAACACCATCTTCAATCGGTGTCCCCACGTAAAAGATCATAGGATTATCTGAAGGATCGAGTGTGATTTCACAGTAGTAACCCATGGCGGATTGCATGCCGCCACCCGCGCCATAGATATTGTATTCGTCCACCCGCTCTTCCATGGATGTCGAGTAATGTCCCAGTTGATTCATGCTTTGCCTCACATACATCAAATCCGGATAGTGGCTGCTGGTCCAATCACAGTATTCAAAGTAGTGTTGGGAACACATATGGATAACATCTCGGCTGTCTAATGCAATTGAGGCAAAATTCCCGATATAACCGTCCGTAAAGTAGGGGTTTTTTGAACTCGCGTCCCCTTGAATCCCCAAGTATTCGGACCAGGCCCCTCCGATGGGGATGTTGACCATCAGGTCTCCCTGATAGATGAAATTACAGATGGTTCCATCTTCCGCCTGCGGAATGTCCCCCCCTTGATAGGCCACCACAGGCGAACCGTAACTGGTCATCCCCACACTCAGCACCAGACAATTATTGAGACCGCTGTCTTCGGAATCGTATGGATTGGGTGGTTGCGTATCAAGGATCTCCTCCTCCCCAATCAAGACATCTGTTTCGGAATTCCACACCAGATGATGAATCTGATAGCGCATTTGATTGCCTTGATAAAGGTCCCCTTCCGCATAATAAAATATATGCACGTCTCCCTGAGTATCTATAACGGCCTTGATATTGGGATTGATGGGCGAGTCCCCTTCCAGGGCGATGATATCAAATCTGTCCCAGCTGCTGGTCCAGTATAGATTGGGGTCTGTGACGTCTTCTTCATCATCTACAGCGACCCCATGCTCTCCACAAGCATTGAGTACTAGAGCGCTGATGAATAAAACCATATAGAGTATCCGGCCCATCATGTTACCTGGTCTGTTGTACGGCATATTCATTGTAACCGACTCCCATATTCGAATGAACTTCCTCTCTATCGACATTCCTTATGGACCGGTTCTCCATCAGTGCGGCTGCTTTTTCGTGATGGCCATAGTGTCGATAGATCCCGGCCAGTTTGACGCGGGCCTCGTCCAACCTGTCATCCGCGTCCAACGCTCTTCTAAAGCTTTCTTTGGCCAAAGAATCATGACCGCAATACAGGTGTGCCAATCCCAGAACATTCAACAAGCGGGCCTTGATCTGCCCCTGATCTCCTGATAGTTTGGGTAAAACGTTTTTCGCAATCAAAGAAGCCTGCCGAAAATCACCCTGTTGCATATAGCCTTCCGCCAGTGCAAGCTGTAGTTGACGGTCATCCGGCGTTTTGAGCAGTCTTTCATAGAGACCGGCTAAAGCCTGATCACGAAGACCTTGAGCCGCGATTTCAGTACTGGCTTGTCCACCGGCAAGGCTGGCAAACTGATTTTCCCGACCCTGAGGATTTTCGGCCGGATTGAAATAGCCGGCCAGTCTGGGATCACATATCTCCCATTTTTGTCCTATTTCAACGCAAGTTTTCAAATATTGAGCCGCTTTATCCAGATAGGCCTGAGCCCTTTCTGTGATCAGTTTTCGGTACTCCTGTCCTTCGGTAACACTCAATTCCGCTGGAACCGGTGAATTGATCAGGAAGTCCGCGAATTCACGGTTGATCTCACCCGCGCGAAAACAGGCCTTCAATGCCCAAGTGGGTGATTTATAGGCTATGACTTTCTGATAGCCGTTCTCCAGTGTTTCAAGCATTTTTGCCTTTTGCTCAACAATCTTATTGTCAATGCTCTCCTCGAGTTGAAGATCATAGTAAGGGCCGCTGTTGCTATACACATGGTTGTATGCGATCTCCGCCATCAGATCCAGAAGCGCCGGATCATCCGCGCCAAGCTGTGGTTTGTAGGCCTGTTGAGCCATTTTCCCGAATTTCTCCCATTGTGCAAGTCGGTCTGTCTGCAGGTTCAGCACAGCCATTTGCGCGTATACCCTCACTTTCCCTGAAGTGGAGATCCGGCTCTGATAGGTGTCAAGAATAGACAGTGCCGCATCGTTATTCCCAAGTTCTCGAGCATTATCCACCATGGCAAACACGACGTTATCCAGTTCCTTTTGTTTGATTGACTCCTGTGACAATAGACGTTGATAGATCTTATTGGCTTGCTCATATTGCCCTAAGCCTTCACGAATTTGGGCCGCCTGTGAAAGGAAATCACCACTATTCTCATTCTTTGGGTAGCGCTGAACAAATTGCTCAAGATAATCAGCCAGCAATCTGAACTGACCGATATGAATAGAGGTACCGATCAAAATGCCCAATGTTTCTTTTGCACTGGGCGATTCCGGGTAATCCCTGACAAGTCTGCAGCCGGCATCGTATAAGGTGGGCAAATCCTTCTGATCCTTACTGGAAAGAATCAGGGCATTAAGGGCCTCTTCGCCCATCTTGTTTCCTCCCTGATCCGCGACCTGCATCAGTTCCTGCCGCGCGGAATCCCAGTCGTCCAATACGGCCATAGTGATGTTGGATACGACTTTGGACTCGGCACTTCTGACGATCTGGGCAACCTCAGCCCGAAGGCTATTGTCCTGGATTCGGTTATCGCCCAAAATGGATCGCCCATAGCTGATCAACCCATCATAGTCCTCCAACTGATGATAAGCGTCCATGACAAGGTGAACAGCGGCCTTTGCAGCTTGATGTTCGGTGTAGTGATCGACAAAACTGGAGAACTCGGCGATTGCCGTCTCGTAATGGCCGGCATCGTATGTGACCCATGCTACATTGAAAAGCACATCAGGTGTGCGTGTTGAATCGGGATACTCATTCGCATAGGTCTTTCCCGTAGTCTGAAGTCCATCGCGAGCATAGGCTGTCTGATAGAAGTTGAGTTCATCCTTGCTTTTCAAGGCTTGATAGTAGGATACCACCGCGCTATAAAGCATCTCCTTACGATCTTTGTTGTTGACAGTGGCGGGTTGCGTCACCTTTTCGTATTGTTTCGCGGCATCCATATATCGGTTGGCTGAAAAAAGCGCCTCAGCGAAATTAACGGCCATTTCTTCATGTGAGGGACTCTCTTCGAAGAATCGCAGATATTGCTTGTAGGCATTGGAAGCGGTCAAGAAATCCCTGGCAGAATGGCTTTCTCTCGCCTTGGCGTGCAGATGGGTAATGAGATCTCGAGCGTAGATTTCAAAGTCACTTATCATCTTGACCTTGTCCTCTTCCGCCACATGCACGGAATATTTCTGTCTCTCAAGGGCTTGAATAATGATACCCACATCTTCCTCAGCGTGTTCATAGCTTCCGATCGCTTGAGCGCTTTCGAAGATATGTTTCGCATATTCCATCAGCTTCTCCGGATCCTGGCGAATCTTGGCCAGTTCCCGGTAGATTGCCGCGGCCATCATCCACTGCTTTTTCACATAATACCGATAGGCCAACTTCTCCAATACCGTTGTATAAACCGGCCTTGACCAAGAATACTGTTTAAAATAGGCCAACGCTTGTTCAGGTGTGGCCTTCTTGTAGACCTCCGGATAGCAATAGGCCATGTCCGTTAAGGATTCCAAACGGACATCGACATGGCGGTATGTATCAATGTCGAGCTCTTTTCGTGTCTGAGAACTGGTTACCGATTCTTCAAACAGCTTGATCGCCTTTTCATAATCGACAAGGTTGATTTCACACCAGGCCAGCTTATATCTGGCGGCCGAAACAGCCGGACTTTGTGGGTATTTGAGCACGGCTTCGTAGTGAAGTCTCGATTGGTCTATGTCTTGTTTGTGAGTGAAATAATAGTCACCGAGCAGCAGATGGGCCTCAGGGGCGTATTGACTGTTCGGGTATTGAACTATAATCCTCTCATACTCCTGGAGCATTTCTTTGATCTGACCCAATTCTCTATATTCATGAGCCATAAAAAATCGCACTTTATCGATATACTCAAAATTCGGATGCTCCGTCAGGATTCGTTTGTATACCTCTAATGCTTGCTGTTTGAGCATGTTGGATTCATACTGATCGAGGGCGCGCTCCCCCTCCTCTTCTTGCTGGCTTCTTCTCAAAAAATAGACAAGCCTGGATTTTTCTATATATAGTTCTGCCAATCTCAAATAGATCTCAGGCAAATATGGACGATTTTTCGATCTTGCAATCAGTGTTTTGGTATTGGCAATCGCCATCTCGCATTTATCTATATCTTGCTCCATCTTGATCACATACCGCTTCTTTTCTTCGGCCTCATCCTTCTTTTCATAGAGATACTGAACCGAAGCCCAAGGAGTCTGGTCCGGAGCCAGCCATATCAAAAGAGCAAAGACTAGGATCAAATATATTCGTATATGATTTCTTATTTGAAAAATATGTCCCATTCTTCCGCCCCTTCACACTTGTTAACCAGATTGACTTCATAGTCATCCAGTTCATCATTCCAAAACTCGCCCTGAAAGGCGTATATCGCCTTTCCCTTTCGAGAATCTCCTTTGTTTTGCCCGGACTGATCTTCGGAATAATGGTAACTCTGAACACGCTGGTACATATCCAGGCCGATTTCGTATTCCATCAAATGGGCCTCTTCTTCGAAGCGCAGCATGTCGTCGGCCATCTTTTCATATTCATCATTGACCAGAATTCTGAACTTCATTTCCACCTCATCCCGCTTTAGGCTGTATAGTTCGTCGAGATAGTTCTTTATTTCTTCATCTTCCCCTTCATGACAAAGGGCCTGCTCCTTTTCCAACAGATTCAAGAACCTCCATAGGCGATTTACTTTGGGTTTATTCAAAATCACCAGTAGCATTGCCGAATTATCCTGGGGAGG
Organism: Deltaproteobacteria bacterium; assembly: GCA_016930795.1. GTDB lineage: Bacteria > Desulfobacterota > DSM-4660 > Desulfatiglandales > HGW-15 > JAFGFY01. The sequence goes on along the minus strand of JAFGFY010000143.1, from coordinate 15,538 downwards.
TCGACGATGATAGATATTATCCAGAGCTTCACCGTAACGGCTCTTGAACTGATCCAATACCCGCATAGCTGACCTGTAGTGACAGACGTCTTTGTAGATGAAGGATTTCAGAATAAAAAACTCCGGTGTAAATGAGGTGTGATAACTGGGCGCCTCAAAGGAATAGAGCAGTCCCATGGCCCGTTCCGGATTTCCCATCTGATAGTGAGTCCACGCCCGCTCCAAAAGATTCTGCGCCTGCTCAACAATGTTCATCTCGATTTGCTGGTATAAAAAGTCAGCTTCCGAGTATTTCCCTTTTTCATAATAGAGACGGGCCAGGGTTTTTCGCGCATCATCCTTCAAAGGTTCTCCGTCCGGGGTTTCCAAAATCACTTTTTTTAACAGATCAATGGCTTCGTCCGCGCCCTCCGCATAGAGGGTTCGAAGCGCCATTTTAAAGATATATTTTCGATGATAGAAGGTACCGGGTTTAATCTTGCTGAAGTGCTCATCACCCCATTGGAACAAACCATGTTCCCAATCGTATTCCCCTTGATAATAGTGAACAAAGTCCGCGATATCGCCTTCAACGAAGTCGTAGCTTTGGTCGGCAAGACCTCGATCGACCAAGAGATCCCGATCAAAGGGGCCTGAGCGGCTGATTTGCTCTAATAGCTCCAAAGAATAGCTGACAATTTGAGGGTTAGGTTTTCTTGTGACCAAATTCGTCAACGTGTCCACGGCCGCGTGGGAATATCCTCTCTTTTTCAGACCTATACCAAAGAAAAACTCCGCCCATTCGTAGTCTGTGTCATTCGGTGTATGCTCAGCCATATACTCACGCAGGACTTGACAGGCCGCTTTATATTCTTCACGCACATAATGTTCATAACCCTTTCGAAACAGAGGTCCGGCGCCTTCCTCAACTTTGGCGAGCACTTCATTCTCGTCATCAACATTAAGGTCCACTTCTTTACCCAGCCATTCAAAACGTGGATATAGAGATGACCATTTTATGGATATGCATCCTGCGCTCAGGATACTCGAGAAAATAAAGAGGAAAACCCAAACGGCCGTCCCGGGTATATGGCTTCTAGTCTTCATCTAGGATTCTCTTTAGTCTTTTCATGCCCTGATCTTCTTCAACCCTGCGTTCACCCAGGTTGAATCTTAACCCGAAACCTACATCAAGCATGACGTTGTTCTTCGTATCACTTTCTCTGAAATTGACCAGGTCACGGATTTCAATGTTAATACAAGAATGTTCGGACAAAAAATACCTCATCCCTGCCCCAACACTGATTGAGAAAACAGACTCACTTCTTGTTTCACCTGAGCTCTGGTTCCATTCGTAGTGGACTACTCCGCCTCCCGCGAGAAGATACACCTCATGGTTTACGATCCTTCGATTCAAGACAGCACTTTTGCCGTATAGAGGCTTAAACATCGCGTGCGTGTGGATCATGTATTTCGGTTCAGAAAATTCATCGGGTTGCACTTCAAATTCTGATTCCAGTGTTTCCTTCAGATCCTTGTCTTGAGTGAACATATATTGCACTCGTGCCACTTCCCACGACAGATGCTCATTCAGATGATACGTATAGCCGATCCCCAAGGGATAGAGATGAAAGAAATCGTCATCTGCGGCGTAACCCGCCAAAAAGTCAATCTCATGATAGCGGTGAAACAACTTGTTTTGGACCGCATAGACCTTTTCTTCTTCATCTTGATCTTCGCACCAGCCTATCTGTCCCCATGACAGCATGAGGCCGGTGATCACTAAAACCCATATTCTGATTCTGTTCATAAAAGACCCCTTCAATTGAATTTCCGATATCTCGCCTAAAAGGCGACCAAATCAAACACAAACGGATAGCTGACGATGACCTCCGTTCCAACCGGCTTGGGAAACTGCCATGATTTGATGGCCGATTTGATGCATTCGTGAACCTCATGGGAATTGACACTTGAAGCAAGAATCCGAACCTCCCCAACTTTTCCCGACATCATTATCTTCCATTCAAATGCGATACGACCCATAATTGTGGGATTAGATATGAGCGCGGATTCATAGCAGTAAGTGATCTCTGAGAGGTGTTGATCAATCACTCGTTTGACCATCTCACGGCTCATACCTCCCTCGATCTTGACTGTCTGGTTCAGTTTTGCGGTTACCATGGCCTGGACCCTCTTTTTCCCTGTATCCCCTCTTTCCAGGGCCGCTACTGTTCCGTCACCACTTGCCCCTGCGCTTCGCAGTATTTGCTGGGACTCCTTTGTTTGAATGAATTCACCGGTCGCGATCGCGATCTTCCCATCCCCAAGGGAACCTTTGATGCCGCCCACGCTAAAATTCTTTTCCGTGGCTCCGGGTACTGGAACCGCATCCAGATTGGTGACTGCGACTACAGCCGCGCGGCCGTTTCCCGGACCTTTGCCGCCGAGAAGACTCAGGATCCCTGTCTGGTTAATGTCGCGGTTCTTGATGTTACCTTCGCCGAACCCGCCTCCCGCATTTGGGTGTTTAGTGGGCGATTGATCCGTTGTCGGTGTTTCGCGACCCTCCTTTCGCTGATTCTGATTTGGGGATGTGTGCGCGACTCTCTTTGGGGGTGTTTTCTTTGGCGGCGCCGCCTTTTCAGCCACGGGTATCGGTTCAGGTTTGGGCGGTTGCATTTCCTTTTTTGGCATCTCCGGGGTCTTTTTCAGCTCCATCTGTTTGATTAGTTCAGAATCGACCCTAACAAAAACGGGTTCTGTCTTCTCCGTTGTGCCCGTGTGAAAATAGCCGTAAATGAGAATGTACAGCAATAGGACCAGATGAGATCCCACTGATGAGACCCAATGCCTCCATGTGAACGTGGATGGTGTTTCATGGACCGCTACATTCGGACTGGGGAGCACACGGGTTTGGGAAATGCGATATTCGCAAGACTCGTCGTAAATGGTCACAAGCCCACTTTTTGGAAAAGGAATGCGATAAAGCTCTTTGCGCTTTCTATATAGATAATCCTTTGTCTTATATCTGTCTAATTCAGTTTTCCTGTCACCGCGTAGACTCACATGTCCTTCGAAATGAGATGGGAAATAGACATAGGCCTTGTCTTCACCTTTGTCTTCAACCAGTCTGAGATGACCCTTTTCTTTCGGAATGGAGTATTTCTCTCCTTTTCTCAAGAAGCGCACATCAGCCACGCTGTCACCAATCGTTTTTATAATCATCAATTGGGTCGGCATCCCGTCCTTGGCCTCTCCCTCTTTGGTGAGATCGGCCAACATATCTTTTAACAAAAATGGCGTTTCCCACAGATCATCTTCATCATCTTCATATTGAGGAATGGACAACTGCCCATCCTGAAGATGCTTTTTTGATTTCCGACGGTCAATCACATATCCCGCGTCGGACAGGAGTGCGTCTTCATGGCGCTTTCTGACTTCTCGACGATTCAGCGGGACAGAGTATTGATCTATATTCTTAAGCTGAATCACATAGGCGAATCCCGCCTTGTCTAAGACTCTCTGCCAGCGCCGCGCGGCCGGAACATCCAGGTCTTTTTTAAGGGGCCCATTGGATTTCTTCAAAAAATGTTCGATTCTGTCCGCGTCTGAACTGACAAGCTTAGCCAAACGAATGGCGGCATCCCGCCTGCTTTCCTTGGAATCGTATTTATTGATCAAGGTCAAGGAATACCTGGCATCCGCCATAGTCGCCTTTGACGGTCCACTACCAGCACTTTCTGATGGTTCTTCAACCATGCCTTCTCTCATATTCACAGTCTCGATTGATTTCGAAGCGGCTAGTATGACTTTTATAGAAAAGGGGCCTATTTCGATGACGTCTCTGTGGTTTAACTCGGAAAACTTGACTGACCGTCCGTTGAGGCTTAGTCCGTTGTTGGGGTACTTGTTTTTTAAGAACACACGCCCTTTCTCAAAATGTACAAAGGCGTGTATGCTCGCAACACCCTGGTGGTCTAAGACGACATCGGCATGGTGACTACTCCCAATGGATATTTGCTCCTTCGCGATGTGATATTTGCCGACATAAGTCGAATTCTCAAAAATAGAAAAACGCACTTCCTGGACGGGATAGGATCGTACAGAAGGCTCGCACTCTGACTGGTCCGCTATCGCAGGGGTCATCCCGCCCCTTTCGGAGGATTCTGCACTCTGTTCTTCAGATGTCCCGATTAATGACATGGATTATTCTCTATTTGTTGCTTCTCTGTTTTGTTCCTTCTTTGTTGCCGGAGCCAAAGCCGTATTCTTCAGCGCATAATCCTCCAGGATCTCCTCGCGATAATGCTCCCGCGCCTCGAGCATCCCCTTAATGTCACTCTTCTTGCGATGCATCAAATAGACCGCACCCGATTTGATGCTTTGACCCAGGATATACGAACTACCGAAATCTATACGCTGTTGAAGTCCTTTCTGTTCAGAGGCTTCTTTACCCTTATTCTCTTCTGACGCCTGATAGGGCGCGGAAAAAAACAATATTCCACACAACGTAAAAGCCAACGCCTTCGCATTTATTATTCTGCCCATATAAGCTCCGCCTATTCTTCCAGAACAGCGAATTGGAAGTTTGGATATCCAGCCAGTCCGGCAGTCTTGATGACTCTGTTGATGGTTTGAAAAGAATGCGACTTATCGCAAAGGAACAAAATATGTGTTGGAGGCGCCTGACTACTCTCCGATTGTTCGGACTCGATCCGGAGTGTATTCAGCCTCTGAAAGAATGGTGAGTTTTCAAGATTATCGTTAGTTAACCCAGCGACCTGCCGTCCCTCTACCGCAGCCATCACCTCATCATTCAACCGCAACTCTCTTTGTGACAGAACAATTTTGATCGTTTCTTGATAATCGCTCTTAGCCGTAGATGTTGGCAATTCCAAGTCTTCATCCAACTTCAGATCCTCTGGGTGATCAGAAAAAGAAAAAAGCAAAAAGATCAAGATAATGGTGAACATATCCATCATTGAAGTCAGCATCAGTTTGGGGTGGACGAATTTCCGCGATCGTCTTTTGCTTTTGCCTAGCGCCACTTTTCATCTCTCCTATCCTAACGAACCGGAAATCACGATATTGGGAAACAGCCTTTCTTTTTCAAAATCGCGCGCGCTATCCATGGTTTGTACAATTTCCCTATATAAAACCTCTTCATCCGGTATCAGAATCAGCGTATCACTAGAAGGGTATCTGGACTTGAGCGCCTTCAAGAAATCCACCAGTTCATCCGTGGGGGCTTCTAGGCCCGGTTCTCTTGGGATAACCATTTTCAGATCAGATAAAAATAGATCATTGGGGGTCTCTGACAGACCGGAAACACGGATCTCTTTCTCTTTGAGTTCAAGCACGACGGTGATCTTTTCCGTTTTATTGTTCGACGAGACCTCATTCGCATGTGTGTCTGCGTGAACAGGAATCGATGTATTGATCGCCTTGATCTGATAGAAACTGGCCGACATCAACAGAAAGGGGATCAAGACCATGAACATGTTCATAATAGGAACCATGTTCAATTCCGTTTCCTCTTCCGATTGCGGGCGTATTCTACCCAACCTTGCCATCCATCACCCTCTTCTGCTTCATTGCAGACAAAGCATTGGCCAGTCCCATGGCCTTCTCCTCTATCTTGTCGAGGAGATAGTCACTGCGATTGTTGAGTAAGTAATATCCTGCCAGGCATGGGATGGCGACCATAAGCCCGCCTGCCGTCGTCAGCATGGCCATAGAGATTCCCCTGGCCAACATCTCCTGCTTTATGGCATCACTGGCGCTACTTACACTCTGAAACGCGGTAATCAGCCCGAGGATTGTTCCCAGCAGCCCCAACAACGTGGCGATGTTGGCAAACAGGGTAAGCAGATTCACACGCGCCTTCACTTTCGGAATCTCACTTAAGATCTTTTCTTCCATTGCGCGTTCAATCTCTTGATCCTTGCGGTCCGCTTTGAGTAATCCGGCCTTGAGAACACCCCCAAGCGGATGTTTTCCTAATCTGGCACACTCCTCCATGGCTTTCTGAAAATTCTCTTTTTCGAGGGGAATAAGGACTTTCATAAATGCCTTGTCTATATTCAAATTCATCCGAAAGTAGAGAAAGGCAGCTCTTTCCAAAAAAAGAGCCATCGCGATAATAGAAACCCCGAGTATGACGAACATAAAAGATCCACCTTCTGTAAGTATTGAGAACAAAGCCCACCTCCTTTTGCATCGATCTGATGATATGATTTAGTTTCTCAATAAACACCAATACCGATTAAGGCGTATTCGTTTTCCGCGACTTGTCGATCTCTCAACCAACAAGCCCTTATCAATTGCACCATAACTCGTTGAATACGACCTCAAAAAAGACTTCAACGGATGTGAGAAGCATGTTTTATACCAAAGAGAGAATGAACCGGCATTTACTCCAAAAGTTTTCTCTGAACACGCCCTTCTATAATAAAATTAGGTACAAATTCCTCGTTGCTCGTCCTCTCTTTTTTCCTCGACCCCGCTTTTGCATGGAACTGAAACCTGAGCATTCGTAGACGTACTGTCTTTTTTATTGCACCTTTCATGCAGAAAAAGTGTCCCAGACTCGATTCGGAAAAACCCTGTTCCAAGACCGATCATTCACCATCTTCACCCTACCTTGGGTAAGGATTAGTTCGATGTATTGAGAGAGGATAATCTGGATTAATCCTATCTTTTCAGATTGCCCCTTCATGGAGCCTTTGAAATAATTCAAATAATCTCAACATAACTTGCTTCTCCCTCCTTTATCCCACTACTCTTAAGATGGAGACAGCGATCTACTATGGCGCGGATGCCGTCTACATGGGGATGTCAAACCTCAGCCTTCGCGCTAAAGCCGACAACTCTAGTGAAAGGGAATGTGAAGCGGATATATGACAGGCATGTATATGGGAGATCCGAATATCAGTAGCCATAACCATGATGAACAGAATGCCTAGAGGATGAACCAGAGTCTGATGGGCATTGTCCGAGAAAGGATCAAGAGGAAGGCAAAACTTCTTATGAGCAATAGTCCCCGGAGATAAAGTGATATCCCTAACACCCGGATTGGAGGACCGATCATTTGACATCCTCTCGATAGAGGACGAGAATCACTCCCCACTGGATTCCACACGGAACGATGAAATCGTCTGGATAACCGTCCCCGGAACCATTGAGAGAAGGGATTTGATGAGGAAACCACTGTGATGGAAACCTAAGAGGGCAAAACACGTTCAATTAGCTATCAGTAGCGCTTCGCCATGACCGTACGGTTCTTGACAAAGGCCAGTATTCCCCTGACGACCTTTTCGGCGTCGCGGTGACGCAGCTCCTCGAAGCGTATTGCCCAGGCGTTATCTGTATAGGCGAGATTTCGCAGTTCCAACAAAACCTTGTGTTGAGCGGGATTGTCTCGCAGCACCGCAAGACCCTGACCCCGGGCTTCAGCCCCTGCGCCCAAAAAGGGCAATAAGGCCTTGGCAAACTTCCTCGAAGTCTCGTCCGATCTTTTGCTTTTCCTGCTCTTATAATACAGAACTGCAGGGGCGTCCGACTCGTTCGAGTCGATATCCGCATGGAAAGATAGGAAAATACAGCGGTCTTTGCTGACCCCTTTGAAGGCTGAACGGGCAATATGCACTCGTGAAGAGAGATTGCCGTTCCTACCCCCAATGGGCCAGTTCTTCCATTGTCCGCTCTTATTGAGTTCGTAGCTGTTGTAAACCTCGTTCTTTTCATTGACAAAAGTCATAGTCGGCGGATCGGAATGTCGAATGAGATGATTCGGGCTCAATAAGGTCATGGTGACCTCCGCCCCGTGCAACCTAAGGAGAACGTACACCCTGACGGCCACATCATAGGCGTATTCATCCTCGACCACATAGACGCTATGGCCGTTTCCATCCAGAGACGGAACCACCGCCCCGGGGTCCAGGCCTCCGTGTCCGGGGTCAAGCACAAAATGCCATCCATCAAGCGCATCGCTCAAGCGGCCGAGGCGTTCCACCTGGAGTTCAAAGGCATCCCAGAGTTTTTGAGCCTGTCTGTATGATTGCAGAGTCGTCAGGCGCGGTCCTTCATAGTAATCGGCATGACTCTGACGTTGTGCCTTGGGACGCGAATAAAAATAGGGACCATTACCTGTCCTGATTCTTCCGGGCCCTTCCACTGAAATGATAAGATCTTTCCAGTCGATTTCACTGATCTTCACCCATTCCGTGCTCTTGGTCAGGATCGGTTTTACTTTCAGCTTGTCTCCCGCGTAGAGCACATGATTATCCAGACAGTTGATTTGCTTCAGCTCAGAAACGCTCATCTGATGAAGCCGGGCAATTCTATCAAGGTAGTCACCCTCTTTGACTGTGTAGAGTTGGAAATGCTCTGCTTCTTTTTTATCTAGCCTGAGTTCTTGTCCCGGATAGATCCGGTCAGAGGTCAAGTCATTGTTCTTTCTTAGACTCTCCGTGGTCGTTCCATATGCGCGGGCGATCTCCCAAAGAGCATCCCCCTTTTCCACAATATGGGTGGAACTTGATGGGCGACTGAGACGAAGCTTTTGGCCTGAGAATATTTTGTCATCCTCGATTCCGTTGATTTCCCTGAGTTCTTGCAGATTCACGTCATACTTCTTAGCGATTGAAGATAAGCTCTCTCCTTGACGGACCACATGGACCCCCTCTTCCAGAGAAGAGGGACGGAGTTGGAGTTTTTGTCCCACAAAAATATGGTCCCCTTGAATCTGGTTAAGTCGTCGAAGCAATCCCACCCCGACATCAAATGCCTTGCCGATTGTCTCCAGATTATCCCCCTCTCGCACGACATACTCAAACCGCTCGTTTGGTTCATCCCTGGAATCCTCTATCTCCTCGGAAATAACCAGGCTTGTCCCTGGAATAATCGTGTCATCGGTCAAATCATTGATGTTTTTAAGTTCAGAGACATCCAACCCATATCGCTGAGCGATTGCCCAGAGTGTATCATCTTTCTTCACAGTGTGAACCACTTTCCCCTTGGGTTGACTGGGAGTCTGACGCAGCCTGAGTCTCTGTCCCGGATAGATTCTATCTCTCGTCAGATCGTTCAGCTTTTGAATGGAACGCGTGGATATCCCGTATTGGAGAGCAATCTCACAGAGTGTATCCCCACTCTTCACCACATACCAATCAGAAAGAGGATGAACCCCGACTTGCAGCTTTTGCCCCTTATAGATTCTATCGCCGCGCAACTGGTTCCAACTCATCAAAGCATCCACCGATACACCATAGTCCAGCGCGATTTCACTGAGGGTTTCTCCTTGTCGGACCACGTGAATGGGAGGGCTGGAGGAATCAGCGCCGTCGGCTCGATCATGGACACCACACAGAGTGGCCATTCCCAATGCCGCGTAAAAAATCATTCCGTAAAGATGATTTTCCAGTTTCAAGAAACGGTTTTGATCGTGATGATGCATATTGGCGTAAATTGATGAGGATTCTATTACTGTAATGATAAATATAGTAAATCTAGGTGTGCTATGTCAAGGCAAAAGAAATCATGACATATGGCGTCATGCTGACTGCGCCTATAAAATGCACAGCCGTCGGTCATACGTATAAACGCTTGCTTTATATGAATTTCTCTTATATTTTGTATCAATATCGTGTCCCAGAATTAACTTGAGTCACAAGTGCCTGCCGCACAGATTCAAAAAGGGCACAGAATCGGCTATAATGATGGAAGATGTTTCTGGGACATGACGTGAGTCTTATTCGTATCAAATAGGAGGAGGCCGCTTTGTTTTCAGCCATACAAGACTTGGAGCCCAAACTCGTCTGGCACCATTTCCACGCCATCAGCCAGATTCCGCGATGTTCCGGGAATGAACAGGCGTTGGGGGAATATATCCTCCAATTGGCAGAGCGCCGCGATCTCCCATCACAACGTGATCCCATCGGAAACATCCTCGTAACCTGCCCGGGCAGTCAAGGTATGGAAGCCCGCCCCATGGTTATTCTTCAAGGTCATACAGATATGGTCTGTGAAAAGAACAGTGATACAGAGCATGATTTTTCGAGGGATCCTATTGGTCTTTTGAAAGACGGAGAATGGATCACGGCCAATGGCACGACCTTAGGGGCGGATAACGGCATCGGTGTTTGTTTCGCTTTGGCCCTCCTGGACGATCCAACTATTCCTCACCCGCCGATGGAGCTTCTCTTTACCGTGGATGAAGAAACCGCCTTGACCGGTGCGACAGGCCTTTCGTCGGGTTTTCTCAAAGGCAGGCGATTGATCAATCTGGATTCCGAAGAGGAGGGGGTTTTTTATATCGGTTGCGCCGGCGGTCGTGACACTGTTCTGCGCAAAAAAATTGACACGCGACCATCACCCCCGGGACACAAGGCTTTTCGGATCAAATTGGGTGGACTGCGAGGCGGCCATTCCGGGATGAACATCGACCAAGACCTAGGAAATGCCATAAGCCTGCTGAGCCGTCTGCTTTTTCGATTGAAAGATCGGACCAGCTTTTGTTTGAGTTCGATCAACGGCGGCAATAAGCATAATGCCATTCCACGTGAAGCCCAAGCCGTCATTACTGTTGAAGAAAATGATGCTCCCCTGTTATCTTCGTTCATCACCGACATGGAAAAGGTATTTAGAACCGAATATCGGTATACGGACAAAGATATCTTTCTAGACCTCGAAGAAACCGAGGATGTGGAAAAGGTCCTTGATCCGTCACTTCAAAAGGCCCTGATTCACTTCCTTTATAGTGTGCCTCACGGCGTTATAGCTATGAGCCACGCCGCCCCAGGTGTGGTGGAGACCTCGACCAACATGGCCGTCGTGAAGACGGCGAACGGCTTGATTGAGCTCATCACCAGTCAGCGCAGCTCTATAGCCTCATCCTCTGAGGATATCTCCGACAGGATTAGGGCGCTGGGCGAATTGGCAGGCTTTGAAGTCGAGCAGCATGACAGTTACCCGGCCTGGGCACCGAACCCTGATAGCCCCTTATTAGGCTTAGCCAGAACAACCTATGAAAAAATGACAGGTCACGAGGCTGAAGTCAAAGTCGTGCACGCCGGCCTGGAATGCGGCATTTTTGGTGAGAAATTCCCCGGGCTGGACATGATATCCTTCGGCCCAACGATTCAAGGGGCCCACTCACCGGATGAAAAGGCAAATATCAAATCGGTAGAGAATACCTGGCGCTTTTTACTAGAGCTATTGAAGAGGATATAAGGAGACAGACATGGAACAGCTTCAAGATATTGATGCACGGCAGTTGATTGAAAATATGAATCGAATTGATTTTTTCAAAGCGTTTACGGACACGGAAAAAAGAGAAATCATCGCAGCCTACACACCCGTTTGTGTGTTTGGTAAAAATGAATCGATCATAAAGGAAGAGACTAACGAAACCTCCTTCTATATCATGCTTACAGGCTCAGCAAGGGCCATGAAGAGACATGTCTCATTGCCCTTCGCGGAGTATGGGCCGGGCGATTCATTTGGAGAAATTGCTTTTCTAACTGGTGTGCCGCGAACCTGCGAAGTGATCGCGAATGAAGTATGCATTGCACTCAGGATTGATAAACAAACACTGGACGAGCTGAAAATAGAAATTAGGGAGAAAATGAAGGACAAAATTATAGAGAACCTGGTTGACCGCCTCAAAAATATGAACAACGCGTTTATCACTCTGTTTCAATGACTTTCTTCTGTCTATCCCATGCTCCGAATAGCATTGCGTCGTCCATATGACGCATTTCAGTCTAGCTGATCACAGGGAACATAGGCTGATCATGGCGGGGATACGATGTGGGATCATTGGCCTGTCATTTTTTAGTCCCGTTCAAAAGCACCGCGATCTTTTTGATACTCTCCAGAATAGCCGCTTTTAAAGAATCCGGGGGATCAATGAACTCCACGCCCATGCCGGACTTGTCTTCTTGATTAGAAGTGTTGACCCAGACAACCCTTGCGTCTACGGTGACCTGGTCAATATCTCCAATGGAAAAAGTAAGTTTTGTCTCTTCCCCCACAGCGGGCGGGCTATCCGTGGAGACAAACATACCGTCCACAGACAGGTCCTTACTGTATGAAATGAGGTAGTCTCCCTCATCGACGTAATTGATTTCAAATCTTGAGAGAACACGTTGATTGCCCCTTCGCTCTTCCATTGTTTTCTCCTTTCCTCTCGGCAACAAAATAACACATTGTGTGTCTATCAGACTCAAACCACCTTTGTCACGAACTATTTGACCTCTCCTGATTCTTTTTGCCGATATCCCGAGAACTCATATAAACGGGATCTTAGACATATAGTTCCTTCTTTGAAGGGTCTTGTTGGTTTGAACCTCAAAAGAGACCAAAAACAGACGTTCATCATTTTTTGCCTTTAATAACAAGTAGTTGTTTTAGAATCAGCCCCTCTGTTAAAAAAACGCTTCTTGACATCTCATCAAAACATCAAAATATTTTCTGTTTTAGGCGATCATATAGCCGCTGGCGTCGTATCTCAGATTAACTTGAATAATAAGCACTTGCCGCATGGATTCAAAATGGGCATAGCACCAGCAAAAATGATGTAAGATATGTCTAAGGCATGAGACTAGGGCTTCAACACATAATCATACCCTGTTTTTACTTGATCTTTAACAGAATATTCACTATTATCGCACCCTTTCAACAGTATAGAGGGAACACCTATTCTTTGACCCGGCCTGACGGCCTTTATCTGTATCTTAAAAGGGAAAACAACCATGTCGATCATGAGCAAGATAAATGACTTTATGACAAGGGCGTCTAAGCTCGTTAAGGGGGGTGGAGAGGTTTCCCTTGAAAGACAGAAAAAGAGCGGGAAGATGAGCGCCCGGGAAAGACTGGATGCCCTTCTGGACAGCGACTCTTTCTTCGAGACCGACCTCTTTGTAGAGCACTCTGCCAAGGATTTCGGCATGGAAGGGAAAAGGCTTTCGGGAGATGGTGTCGTCACCGGCTTCGGCCGTATTGACGATCGTTCCGTCGCGGTCTTTGCGCAGGACTTTACTGTGGCAGGGGGGTCCCTGGGAAAGGCCCACGCTTCCAAGATCACGAAGATCATGGATGCGGCCGGCGAAATGCGCATGCCGCTTGTAGGAATAAGTGATTCAGGAGGCGCCAGGATTCAGGAAGGGGTCGATTCCCTCTGTGGGTACGGGGACATATTTTTCAGAAATACCCGTCTGAGTGGCGTGGTCCCTCAAATCTCGGTTATCCTCGGGCCTTGCGCGGGTGGAGCGGTCTATTCTCCGGCCCTGACGGATTTCGTATTCGTGGTGGACAAAATATCCAATATGTTTATCACCGGTCCACAAGTGATCAAATCCGTGATCGGTGAAGAGATCAGTGCGGAAGAACTTGGAGGAGCCAAGACTCATTCAAGCATCACGGGGAATGCCCATTTTTTTGCGAAAAGCGAAATAGAGGTATTTCAACAGATCCGAAAGCTCCTCTCCTTTCTGCCCTCCAGCTGCATGTCCACACCTCCGGTTATTGAGAATCCGGAAGCGCCGAAGGACCAACTTGACCTGGAGAGTGTCATTCCTGAAGAGCGCAAGGCGGCATACTGTGTCAAGCAAATTATCAGGAGAATCGTGGACGGATCTGATTTTCTCGAGGTCCATGAGCAATTTGCCAGGAATATCGTCGTAGGTTTCGGACGACTTAATGGGGAGAGCGTGGGGATTATCGCCAACCAGCCTCGCGTTCTCGCCGGCGTCCTGGATGTAAACGCCGCGGACAAGGCCGCGAGATTTATCAGGTTCTGTGATGCCTTTAATATCCCTCTCCTCACATTGGTGGACACCCCGGGATACCTTCCGGGCATTGATCAGGAGCATTCGGGAGTCATTCGGCACGGAGCAAAGCTCCTGTATGCCTATAGTGAGGCGACGGTGCCGAAATTCACGGTCGTTATGCGCAAGGCCTATGGAGGCGCTTATGTCGCCATGTGCAGCAGACATCTTGGAGCCACCCTGGTCTTTGCATGGCCAACGGCAGAGATTGCCGTCATGGGGTCTGAAGGAGCGGCGAATATCATATTTCGAAAAGAGATTAACGAAAGTGACGATCCCGAAGCCACAAGGAGAGAAATGGTTAAGAAATATGAGGAGAAGTTTGCGAATCCTTACACCGCGGCTTCAAAGGGCTATGTCGACCAGATTATAGAACCTGGGAAGACCAGAGAGGCCCTGATCGCCGCCCTAGGACTGACAAAAAGTCAAAAAGAAGAGCGTGCCACATACCGCCACGGCAACATACCGCTGTAGCGACGAATCATGAGAGGCTAGATGAAGAGACTCCTTATCGATGACACTCCGTATGAAACAGAGATTCCGGAAAAAAGCCTTGGAGGTCTATTCAAAGGGATATCTGATCCTCTTGAAGTCAGGGCCGTCATTCCAGGCACCGTCGTTAAGGTCAAGGTCCGAAAGGGCCAGCAGGTATCCGAAGGACAAGTAGTTCTCATCTTGGAAGCCATGAAGATGTACAACGAAGTGGAAGCCAATACCAGTGGTAAGATTGATGAAATCAACGTCTCACCAGGGGACAGAGTGGAAACGGGTCAGCTCATGATACGGATTCGTAGCAAAGGGAGGGCTTGATCAAATCAGTCCTGCCGCGGACATTATGTCCAGGACCAGTTCTTCTTTACCGATGGCCATAATATGGACGCCGTCGCACATCTTTTCCTCATGAATCCTCTTGATCATGCGACCCGCAATCTCCACACCCTTATCGAGCTTTCTTCCCTTGGGCGCATCTTCCATCTCATCGATCAAATCCTGAGGGACCATCACGCCGGCCACATTCTTGTTCATGAATCTGGCCATGGGCGCGGAGGTAAGGAGAATGATGCCGGCTAATATTTTCACGGGAAACTGACCGGCATATTCCATGAATTTCTTGAAATTGTCCAAGTCATAGACCGCCTGGGTCTGGATAAACTCGGCGCCCGCCTCGATCTTCTTTTCAAACTTGATCAACTGTGGCTCAATGGGATTGGCCTCAGGCGTGACAATAGCGCCGGCGCAGAAAGAGACGGCCCCATCCAGTTTATTCCCTCCAAGATCTTGGCCTTCCTCCATCACTCGTATAGTGGCCAGGAGTTGGCTTGAATCCAGGTCAAACACGCTTTTAGCCTCTTTATGATCCCCCAAAACCACGGAATCTCCTGTGAGACAAAGGACATTATTGATCCCCCGGCTGTGGGCAAACATGAGATCCGCCTGAAGGGCCATGCGATTACGGTCCCGGCATGTCATCTGCAAGATAGGCTCTCCGCCCATCTCTTTGACCAACAATGCCCCGCCCAGGGAGGGAAACCTCATGATCGAGCTTTGGTGGTCCGTGACGTTCATGGCGTCCACCTTGTCCTTTAAGAGCTCGATATGGTGTATGATCGTCTCAAGGTTTGTTCCCTTTGGGGGCGCCACCTCTGAGGTGACGACAAACTCCTTTGATTCTAGGGCCTCTTTGAATTTGGAAACCATGACTCTTCCTCACTCATCTGTCATTTGTCATT
>JAFGFY010000142.1 GCA_016930795.1 Deltaproteobacteria bacterium | reverse complement strand
TGATTTGCCTTGTTATATTACATCTCGTAGAAAACCTTGTACATTGACACATGCTTTTCTTTTTCCAATAGAAAGTCATCATCTTCAGGATAATATTTAGCTAACTCCGGATTATCACCTGCAAATTTTTTTATAGAATTAATCGAATCCCAAAGTGTAACCAAAAGGAAATGGGCTTTTTTTTCTTCATCCTTACGCTGAAAATATAATTTGATAAGACCTTCAATAGAACCATAATCTGGAGCTGCCCGATCAATCATGAATTTTTCATATTCATCAGCCTTCTCAATTGCGACTTCTCCATGCCATAATCTCATAATAGTCATGATTCATTTCCTTCTATAATCTAAAAAGTTATTCTATAGAATCAGATATCTCATCAATCTGCATGATATACAGAAAGATTAGCCATCATAACATCCGCAATTCTAAAATACCTGATACGGGTATAACCGAAATAGCACCATCAAGGTCATATTTTTCTTTTCCGGGATATACCACCCAGAAGTGTTCAAGAGATAAGTTCTTTAGGGCCGTTCTCATAGACTGAGTTGTGCTCTGAGCATCCGCGTACTTAATCCCAAAGCCATAGCGCTTGCCCTTTGACATGACAAGCAGATCCATTTCGGCTCCCGCGTGTGCTGCCCGAAATATATATCATGGTTTCCGAAAACCTCGGCAATATGCTCAAGCACGAAACTCTCCCAGGAAGAACCCACCATCGGGTGTCCCTGTAGATCTGAAAGAGTCTCCAATTGCAGTAGTGTGTGAAAAATACCGCTATCGCGAATGTATACCTTCGGTTCCTTGAACTGCCTTTTACGTATATTTTAAACCAGGGAGGAAGAACCCTCAGCATATAAGCCCCGGCGAGAATATCAATATAGCGACGGGCTGTTATTTCAGACGTACCCAATGATCTCGCAAACTGGGCGGCATTCCAAACCCTGCCATTCTAACGGGCGACCTAGGTCCTAAAGCGCCGAAGCGTTTCCGAGTGAATACTCATTCCGAGCTGAGGGATGTCTCTCTCAAGAAATGTTCTAATGTGAACGCACTATCAACCTTAATCCAGCTAAACAACTCCTAACGCCTCTAAATCTGCCATATCCTTTATTCTTCCAATTGATTTCTTATTTCTTATGAATTGATCTAATCCGATATAGTACACTGGGACATCACCATATTGCCCTTGAACTCTTGATGAAAACGCCTCTTCCCATGTAACACCGGATATGGAAGTAATTATGTCGATTCTAACCGGGGGGACTCCAATCTGAATCACCTTATTTTCATGTGTAAAATCAGATGACTCTATGCCGACTGAACCAAATCCGAATTCATCAAGAGCTTTCATAATCCGTTGGGCGTTTTCTTTGTCAGGCTTTATAAAAAGATCAATATCTCCTGTATACCTTGGCGCGCCGTGAAATGCCAGGGCATAACCTCCAACGATCATATATCCGACATCATGATTGTTGAGTAACTCTAGCAATTCTTTGAAGTCTATCTGAATGTCCATGGAATTGTCTTCTCAAGTATTCAACTGCGGATATTCGTTCACTGGGGTCTTTTTCAAGCCAATATTTCAGATCTTCCTTGATAGAGTCATCTTCATTCATATTCATCTTTTTTACGACCTTGCTAATCATATAAGATTTACCCCTATGATCTTATTAGCAGTCTATTTGCTCAACATTATAAATCAGGTTACCTGCAAAGTTAAGAGTATTTTAGATCAGATTTCGTGTATTTCCCGAACTGCTTCTTTTTGAAACCATTCAATGTTACGAGTTTTTTCAATTAGTTATTGCATCAGGTTCGGCAAAAACAGGGCAATTTCAGGAAATAGCAATATAAGGATATTACAGATGATCAGGGCGGCGAACAGCGGCATCACACCCTTGAATATGGTTTCCAGAGGCACATCTTTTGCGACACCATGGACCACATACACATTAATGCCCACCGGAGGAGTGATAACACCCATTTCACCAATCAACACGATAACGACCCCGAACCATATAAGGTCAAATCCCAGGGTTTGGGCAAGGGGAGCGAAGATAGGGACCGTCAGCATGATCAGGGCAAAGGCGTCCATGAAACAGCCGCCTAACAGATATATCAGGATGATGACAATCATGATGATTGAAGGGGGTAAAGAAAGGCCGCCGGCCCAGGCCGACAACTCAAAGGGTACCCGTGTAACGGCCATGAAATGACCGAATATGGTGGCGCCCGCGACGATGACCATAACCATGCAGCTGGTTTGAGTGGTGGCGGATAGGGCCTCGATAAAGCCTCTCCAGCTTATCTGCTTCCTGACAATAGCCATGAATAGCGTGGCGAACGCGCCGATTGCCGCGGCCTCAGTGGGAGTAAATATTCCGAAAAAAATGCCACCCATGACGACAAGGAACAGGAATACTGTTTCGAGAACACCTATGAATGACGAGAATTTCTCTTTGAAACTTGTTTTAGGACCCGCGGGGGCTAGTGAAGGCTTCAGAGTGACCACAACATATATGGCCGTCATGAAAAGGAGGGTAAGAAGAATGCCGGGCAGTATTCCGGCCATGAATAGCTTGCCTATGGATTGTTCGGTGAGTATGCCATATACAATAAATATCGTGCTGGGCGGGATAAGGATTCCCAGGCTTCCACCGGCAGCCACCGTCCCGGTCGCCAAACCCATATCATATCCATATTTCTTCATTTCAGGGAGTGTTACAGTCGCCATGGTAGCCGCGGTCGCGTTGGTTGAGCCGGAAATGGCAGAGAAGCCGGCGCATGTGCCTATGGTGGCCATTGCCAAACCACCCCTTCTGTTGCCCAGCATGACATAGGCGGCTTCAAAGAGACGGCGGCTTATTCCGGATTGATAGGATATCTGACCCATGAGTACAAAGAGGGGAATAACTGTTAATCCGTAGGAGGAAAAAATCTCAAAGACATCACTGGCGAGCAGATTGAGTCCCGGTCCAAGCCCTTTAACATAGATAAAGCCTCCCAGACCAACCAGCCCCATAACAAATCCGACCGGCATGTTGGAGAAAAGAAAGATGATGAGAATAACAATCCCTGTTATGCCAATTTGAGTGAGGCCCATTTATTTCAGTTCTTTAATGTCATTCATCAAATAGGTAATGAGTACAATGCTCATGGCAAATGACGCAAACGCAACACCATATATAAAGGGATAATAAGGCAGTTGAAGGGTCATGGATACTTCTCCGCAGAATCTGAGTTCTTCGGCATAAAGGACGGAACGCCAGGAGAGAAGCCCGAAAAATATTAATGCCAATGAATTTGTGATCATCCGGATAATGTTCCTTACTCTTTCCGGCAATAGGCGAGTCACTAGACTCACACTCACATGACCTCCTCTAATTGACGTATGCGCCAGGGCAAAGGCGGCGGCGACGGTGCCAAGAAACGATACGAGTTCATAGGTTCCGGGGATAGGCTTTAGAAAACTGAGAAACCACCACCGGAGTTTTGAAGAAAGGGGCACGCCAAGACGTAAAAGCACATCGGCGGTTGAGAGCAGCATCATGATGATAATAGCTGCTCCGGCGATCAGGGACAGATATTCAGATGCTTTTCTCACTCCTGATTCAAGTCGAATCATTCCTAATCCTTTTTGAGAGACGCCCGAATAAAATCAACATAATCCTGACCGGGTAGTCCCTTCTCTTTGGTGTTGTCCACATAATCCGTTATGACTGTAGAAACTGCCTCGGCCCACCTGTCACTCTCCTCCTTGCCCAGTTCAATGATTTCATTGCACTGAGCAAGAGTATATTCTCGGCCCTCTTCATCAGAGCTTTCCCATGCCTCACCGGTCTTAACTCTCCATTCCTGATTAATCTCTTCAATGGTTTCCTTGATATCTTGAGGAAGGGAATTCCATTTATGCCTGTTTATTGCAGCGTACATGGCCGTTGAATAGGCCACTCCCTCAATCTCGATACTGTAATCAACGACTTCGGCCTGTTTCCATCCCTTGAGTGCTTCAATCGGACTGAAGGTCGCGTCGACAACACCTTTTGAAAGGGCTTCATATACTTCGGACATGGGCATGGAGACGGGAATACCTCCCAAGGCCTTGACCATGGCGGCGTTAAATCCATATGAACGAACCTTTACACCACGCATCTCCTCCAGTTTCTCGATCTTCTTCTTGGAATGAAGCATGGCGGGTCCGTGTGCATGTAGATACAAAATTTTGATTCGAGATGTTTCCTTTAATTTGAAGTGTTTGTGGAATTCATTCAGCACCCGGGTTGCCTCAGGCGCTGATTTAAAACCATGGGGAAGGGAGAAGGCCTCCATGGCAGGGAAGACACCCCTGTTATAGCCGAATACGGATTGACCGATATCCGTTATTCCATTTAGGATCCCATTATAGATCTTGTCAGCTTCCAGCAGGGTCTGCACAGGATAGTAAGTGATTTTCACTCTACCGCCGGTTCGTTTTTCAACCTCTTTGCACCAGGCCTCAGCCAACTGGCTCTGAATATGGGTTGGAGGAAAGTGGTTTGTGTAGCTGAGCTCAATAATCTCAGTCCTTATATTTTCCGATGAACAACCCCAGAGTAAAAACATCGAAACGATCAAAGTCAGGTGAAGCGAACCTCTCTTTGCTTCCATGAAGAACTCCCTTTTTGGCTAAGACTTGAAGAAAGAAGAAACAACTAATTAGCACTGGGAACAAGAAAAAGCAACACAATGATTCTCAAGGAATAGGAACCGGTTGAGTCTTGCAGGTATTGATCAGACGCCCGATCTTTTCAATCTCTATGACGATCTCATCCCCATCATTCATATAAACCGAAGGCTGACGAAAGGCCCCCACTCCGTGCGGTGTTCCCGTCAGAATCACATCCCCTGAGGCCAGAGTGAAATTCCTTGACAAAAAACTCACGAGCTGAGGGACCTTGAACAGCATATGCCGAGTGTTGCTCTCCTGCATGATTTGACCGTTCAACATGCTTCTGATAGCAAGATGATGTGGATTGCCAATATCTTCAGGCGTCACAATCCAGGGTCCAAGGGGGCAGAAGCTGTCCAGGGTCTTTCCCCTGACCCACTGCTTGTCACCGAACTGTAGATCCCTAGCGCTGACATCGTTCGCGCAGGTATACCCGAAGACAGCTTTCTCGGCCTCTTCTTCAGAGCAGTTATAAACGGTCTTACCCATCACCACAGCGAGTTCAGCCTCAAAATCCACTTTTTTCGTTAATTCCGGATTCCAGGTGATCGGGTCTTTGTGGGCGGCAAGGGTGTTTGGAAACTTCGCGAAAACAAGGGGGCTCTCAGGGATTTCGCCCTTACCCTCCCGAATATGATCAAGGTAGTTCAATCCGATCCCGATGATCTTGGAGGGTCGGCTGATACAGGGGGCGTATCTGATCTGATCCAAAGGAACGCGCTCTTCTATGGGTCTGCAGACTCGATCGCTCTCGATGAAGTCAAGCATATCACCTTGAAAATCCAGGGGAACAAGGCTATCATCTTCAATGATACCTACTCTGATCTGATCGGTTCTGTAATATTGGGCTATTCTCATAGGTATCTCTGCATATCATTGCCGGCTGACTTCACCCTCCGGCTTTTTTACTCCCATTCTATGGTGCCCGGGGGTTTGGAGGAGATGTCATATACCACACGGTTCACGCCCCTGACCTGGTTGATAATCCGATTCGATATCCTGCCTAAAACGTCATAGGGAATTCGAGTCCAATCCGCCGTCATGGCATCCAGGCTGTCCACGCTCCGGATGGCGATGACATTCTCGTAGGTCCTCTCATCGCCCATCACCCCAACAGTCCTCACCGGGAGCAAAACGGCAAAAGACTGCCATACCTTTTCATAGAGGTCCGCCCTCCGAATTTCTTCAAGCAGGATCAAATCGGCCGAGCGTAATATTTCAAGTCTCTCAGGGGTGATCTCGCCTAAAATCCTTACGGCCAGACCAGGGCCTGGAAAGGGCTGACGCATGACCAGTTCTCTGGGCATGCCCAGCTCAAAGCCCACCTGCCGTACTTCATCCTTGAATAGCTCTCGAAGGGGTTCAACGAGCTCCAGGTTCATGACATCAGGAAGCCCCCCCACATTGTGATGACTCTTGATCGTGGCGGAAGGCCCCTTAAAGGAGACGCTCTCGATCACATCAGGATACAGAGTCCCCTGAGCCAGGTATTTGGCCTCACCCAATTCCTTAGCCTTTTTCTCAAAGATGGTAATGAATTCCCTTCCAATAATCTTTCGTTTTTCTTCAGGATCCGTCACGCCCTTGAGGTGCCCCAAGAAATGATCCGTGGCATCCACAAGGCGGATGTCCATGTGGTAATGCTCCTGAAACACCTCCAAAACCTCTGCGCTTTCCCCTCTTCGCAGAAGCCCGTTATCCACCAAAATACAAGAAAGATGACTCCCGATGGCATGGTGAAGCAATACGGCCGTAACCGAGGAATCCACACCACCTGAGAGCCCGCAGATCACCCTTTCCTCTCCGATGCTCTCTCTCATTTCCTTTATGGTGCTCTTGACAAACGAAGCCATGGTCCATAAAGGTTCACATCCGCATATTCTGAACAGGAAATTCTTCAGGATTTTCTTACCGTTCGGAGTATGTACCACTTCAGGATGAAACTGGACACCAAAAATCCTTCGAGATGTGTCAGCCATGGCCGCAGTCGGACTGTTATTGCTGCTTGCCAACACACTGAAACCTTTCGGCATCTCATCAATCCTATCTCCATGGCTCATCCAGACCATCTCTCCTTCCCGTTCCTCGAAACCATGGAACAGGTCTTTCGTATCATGAATATTGATGGAGGCGTTTCCATATTCCCGGTCTGCGGCTCTTGATACGACGCCCCCCATCAGGTGCGTTAAGTACTGCATGCCATAGCAGATCCCCAGGATAGGAAGATTTAAGCCCAGAATACCTTTATCCGCCATGGGGGCGTCTTTTTCATAGATGCTGGAGGGGCCACCTGAAAGAATGATGCCCATAGGAGAAAAGGCCTTTATCTGTTCAAGCCTCATATTGAAGGGATGAATCTCACAATAGACCTGTGTTTCGCGGACTCGCCTGGCAATAAGCTGCGTGTATTGGGACCCAAAATCCAGGATAAGGATCTTCTGTTTGTGAAGATTTTCCGTCATGAAATAACTCTCCTTAAGAAGGTTCCATGTTCGAGAGTTTAACGTTCAGAGTGAATTCTAAACCTATTGAACCTTGAACCCTGCTTGCCGCGCCGAAGCCTTGGCGAAGGCGGGGACCTTTGAACCGGGAACCCAGAACCTTTGAACCTTTTTTTTATTCCACCCTGTAGTTCGGGGGTTCTTTGACGATAATCACGTTGTGTACGTGTGCCTCTGTCAGCCCTGCCGGTGTGATCCGCATGAATTCGGCTTTGATCGGGAGTGATTCGAGGTTTGGACAGCCCAAATAGCCCATTCCTGCCTTCAATCCGCCGATCAGCTGATAAAGGGTATCGGCGAGCGGGCCTCGGTAAGGGACTCTCCCCACGATCCCTTCAGGCACAAAATCTTTCTCCTCCTCAACCTTATCCTGGAAATAACGGTCTTTGCTGCCTTCTTTCATGGCCTCGATGGAACCCATGCCCCGGTACACCTTGTAGCTCCTTCCTTGAAATAGAACGGTCTCACCAGGGCTCTCCTCGGTCCCGGCAAAAAGGCCCCCGATCATCACCGAATTCGCCCCCCCTGCCAGGGCCTTGGTAATGTCCCCGGAGTACTTGATGCCTCCGTCGGCAATGACCGGGACCCCCCAGTTTTTGGCCTCTCTCGCGCAATCCATAATAGCGGTCATCTGTGGGACGCCCACACCGGCAATGACCCTTGTGGTGCAGATGGATCCCGGCCCAACACCCACTTTCACCCCATCAGCCCCTGCTTCGATCAGACTCTTAGTACCTTCAGCCGTAGCCACGTTTCCGGCGATCAATTCCAGGGTGGGATGCTTTTTCTTGATCTTGCTCACAGTCTGAATGACCCCTTCCGAATGTCCGTGGGCCGTATCGATTACCACCACGTCCACATTGGCCGCGATAAGGCGCTCCACCCTCTCCAGTGCCTCATCTCCCACACCTACAGCAGCCCCCACCTTTAACCGGCCCAGCTCGTCTTTGCAGGATTTCGGGTATTTTTTGACCTTTTCGATATCTTTGATAGTAATTAATCCTTTGAGCTTCCCCTTGTCATCCACCACCAAAAGCTTCTCAATCCGCCTCTCATGGAGGATGGCCTTTGATTCCTCTAGGGTGATGCCCACCTTGGCGGTAGCCAGATTCTCGGCGGTCATCACCGCTTCCACTTTCTGATCCAGATTTGTCTCAAACCTCAGATCCCTGTTTGTAATAATCCCGACAAGATTCCCCTTCTTGACCACCGGCACACCTGATATTTGGTTTTTCTCCATGATTTCGAGGACATCGGAGATTTTTCTGTCAGGTTCTATGGTAATCGGGTCTACAATCATCCCACTCTCTGATTTCTTGACCTTCTCGACTTCCAAGGCCTGTCTCTCCATACTCATATTCTTGTGGATAAAGCCCAATCCGCCCTGCCTCGCGATAGTGATAGCGGTTGCCGATTCCGTGACCGTGTCCATGGCGGCGCTGACGATGGGGATATTCAAGGCGATGTTCCTTGACAACTTGGTCTTTACGTCTACCTCGTCCGGCAAAACACTTGACCGGCTGGGCACTAGCAAAAGATCATCAAATGTTAGTCCATCTCTCATCTTCTTTATATCCATTATTTTCTCCCTCTAGATGCAAATGACCTCATCAAAAAATAGACAGCGCTCCTTTTTCCTTCTTCGTCTGGACAACACCATTAGCAGAGCGGCACAGGGCGCAAGGCACAAGGAAACACTCCTGTGAAATGAATATGGCTGAACCTTCAAGTGTTCTTATCCCTGAGCCTTGCACTTTGGGCCACATCATACGAAAAAACAGCAAAAGTCGGAAGTAGCACATTTCATGTCGATTGGATCGTGTTCTCGTCATCAAGACAAGGCAATCCCTTCCAGCAGGTCTGATAGACTCACCACCATGTCACCAGCCTTGAAAAACCGAAGGATTCTGACCACTACCGCGCACCCGGCCGGGATGACATCCGCCCTTCCCCGGTCCAGGCCTTGTAGACTCAGTCTCTCATCAAAGGTCATAGTCTTTAATCGTTCAAAAAGTCTTTCAAGCTGTTCTCTTCGCAGTGTCAGCCCATTCATTCGTTTCGGGCTGATCTCTTCTATATCCATATGATGCAACATGGCACCGAGGGTCGTCACGGTTCCGCCCGTGCCTACCACAAGGCCATCCTCCGCGAGGCGGCCTTCAGGAAAGGCCCGGTTTAGAACCTCATCCACGTCCTGTTCAAGAGCGTCCATTTCCTCCTCCCCGGGAGGATCGGACACCAAATACCTTTGGGTCAATATCATGGCGCCCAAGGACAGCGATTGGGTTTTCTGATCACCCTGTTCTCTATAGATAAACTCCGTGCTCCCTCCCCCAAGGTCAAAGATCATGGAATATCCACGCTGAACACCAAGGGCGTGCAAAACCCCCTTTTCCGTAAGGCGGGCCTCTTCCCCGCCCGATAGGACATGTGCCCGGATACCCGTACGTTCGAAAATCAGGTTAAGAAAATCATCCCTGTTTTCCGCTTCTCTCACGACTCCCGTGCATGCGGCTCGAACGCTCTCCACATGCATCTTTTGAGCGATAGAGGCAAACTCTCCAATGGCCTTCAACGCCCGCTCCGTGGCCTCGGGTCGAATCACCCGTTTCCCCCGGGAATCAAAGTCCTCTGCCAGGCGGATGTAGGCCCTTTTTCTCAGAAGCGGCTTAATGTCTGTCCTAGATCCGGTCTTCTGACAGATCAGCATTCTGGCTGTATGGCTTCCGATATCTATAGAGGCAAGAATGGTCTTTGTCATAGGGCCATGAAACCTCTTTCTCAGACAACATGCGCTGGAATTCTGAGAGCTATTCATAA
This sequence comes from Deltaproteobacteria bacterium, assembly GCA_016930795.1. Lineage (GTDB taxonomy): Bacteria > Desulfobacterota > DSM-4660 > Desulfatiglandales > HGW-15 > JAFGFY01. Next base: position 1,999 of record JAFGFY010000142.1, on the reverse strand, counting down.
GCGCGAATGAATGCCACTGGTCTCATTTCATTCTTCCATCCCCGTTTCCAATAGCTCAGGGAGGAAAGGCAAGGAATATCAATCTTATAGGGTCAATCCTGTCAGAAGAGCATTCTATTGGAACCGGGGTGTTGCAGTATGGGAAACGTATCAGAGGGCAATCTGTTTTTCAAGGTATAAAATGACTGCGCAATGCAATTGAAGATTCCCCATGGCCCGTCCTCCGTCACGCCGTGGCGTGACTACGGATGGACAAGCTGCGGGGAATGCGCTCGTTGCGCATTTTCAGCGCAACCCCGCTGGACGGCAGGAGGTTTCCATTCGTTCTGATTGTTTAAAGAAAGCCCGGAAACAGAGGGATTAACGGTCTGAATGAGACGATCTATCCAATTCTCTTTTTCTTTTGACCGCTGTGATCATCTCCAAGACCGCTGACGGTTCTCGGCACCTCAAGAATCTGGCTGCTAAGAAATACAAGACCGTCCCGAAAAGCACAAGCCCTATGATCCGTACAGCCGAATACCATACACCAGACCCCGTTTTGGAAAGCCATAGACAGGAATCCAAGTAATAGACTCCCAATCCCATAACCGTCGACGCTGCGACGCATTTCCCTACAGAGATAAGAACAGAGGACAAATCCCATGTCCTGATCTTTCTTTTAAAAAAGAAAACGAGCAGGCAGAATTGAAGGGTGGAGGAGAGAGAGAGAGCAAGAGCCAATCCACCATGCTGAAGAGGACCAATGAGGAGTAGGCCGAATACCAGATTGGCCACAAGGGTGATGATAGCGACCTTCACAGGTGTCTTTGGATCGTGTTGCGCATAAAAGGCCGATATCATCACTCGAATTCCTGAAAAGGCCCAAAGCCCTACAGCATAGTATGTCAGGGCGTGGGATGTCATCAAAGTGGAAAATTTATTGAATTCCCCCCTTTCGAATACTATCTCTATAATGGGCTCTCCGAGGATGATCAATCCCGCCATGGACGGAATGATGATGAAGAATGTCATTCTCAGGGTATGGTTCAAGGTCTCTCCAAATCCCTCGAAGTCTTTCTCAGCACCCTGTTTGGACAAGGATGGAAGGGCGGCCGTACTCAAAGCAATAGCAAATACTCCCAGGGGAAACTGCACCAGACGGTCTGCGGCATAGAGCCAAGAGACGCTTCCTTCGACTAGAAAAGAAGAGAGGAACCTATTGACGATCGTGTTGAACTGATAGACGGCAGAGCCGAAAATGGCGGGAAGCATGAGCAACCCGATACGCTTCACCGCTGGGTGATTAGGTTGCCAGCAGGGGACCAAAGAGACGCCGCTTTTGAGTATCCAAGGGATCTGGAGCCCAAGCTGAAGCATCCCCCCGATGATCACACCCACGGCGACACCCACAATGGGTTGACTGAAGAGCGGAGAGATGAGAATAGTGGCTCCGATAATTCCCATATTATATAGGATAGGGGCTGCGGCGGGAGCGGCAAAATGTCTGAGAGAGTTGAGGATGCCCATGAAGAGCGCCACCAGGCCGATCAGGAAGATGTAGGGAAAGGCAATCCTGGTGAGAAGAACCGTGAGTTCGTATTTGACACCGCTCCCGTCAAAACCCCATGCAAGCACCCTTACAAGCCATGGCGCGCAGAGCACACCGATAATCGTGACCAACACAAGAATGATAGAGAGAAGGGTCATGACCACCCTTGCTAACCGAAAAGCATCCTCTCTTGTCCTTAGAGTCAGATACTCTGTGAAGACCGGGACAAAGGCAATGGACAGGGAGCCTTCGGCAAAGAGTCGCCTGAGTATGTTCGGGAGGGTAATCGCCATGATAAAGGCATCGGTGGCCATTCTCGCACCAAACAGGCTGAACACCACCATGTCACGGACCAGACCCAGAATTCTACTCAGGACAGTGAAAAAACCCACTGTAGCCGCAGCCCGGCTGACCTGCTGATTTTCTGATATGGATTTATCCGGATCTTTCACTTAGAACCCCGATTCA
>JAFGFY010000141.1 GCA_016930795.1 Deltaproteobacteria bacterium | reverse complement strand
GGGGGATTTTGTATGGCAGTCAACCACTGGTTAACCCCGAAATAGGAGGCCCCCATCATGCCGACTTTTCCGTTGCACCATGGCTGTCGCGCCAGCCACTCTACGGTATCATAACCGTCTTTCGCCTCATTCTGACCATGAAAGCAGAACTGTCCCTGGGAGAAACCACTCCCCCTTGACTGGAGCTGGACAAGAACATAATCCCTGGGACAATAGAATCGCGGAAGGGCACTTTCAAAAAAATACTCCTTCCTGTACCCTGAATAGCCTATAATCACGGGCCATGGGCCTTTACCGCGCGCAGGCTTGTACAGATCCATAGCAAGTTTAATTCCATCCCGCATTTCAGCATAGACATTTTTTTCAAGAACCACATCTTCATGAACGGGATCGGGATATATTACTTCGGGGATTTCATTATTTATATTCATTGCCTTTTCCTTGTTTTTAACCTACTTTTTGCCTGTCACCGGATTGGGATAATGAAAGGGCGGTAAAAAGGCTGAAGGGTACATTTCAAAATAAACTGTAGGCGGTGCATCCGGTGGATTTTCATTGTTAATTCCAGGTGGATTACGACGTTGAAGATCTTTCCAACCCTCATCATAAGACGCGAAATAGGTGTTAAAGACCTGGTCCCTGTAAATCATCCAGATTCCATTGCGCTTTACGAATATATTCTCGTATACACCGCCCATCCACATGCCCGATCCTTGATATGATCCCATCATTGAAAAAGCCCTGGAACGCATAAAGGCGGTTTGTCCATCCTCGCTGATATGAATTACCGGTTGATACTGCATATGGTTGTGCAATTGCCCTGGGAGCTGATCCTGCACACCATACAAATCCAGATTGCGTCTTATACCCTTGTGCCCCTTGTAAACACCACGCTGGGCAATTTCGATAGTGCCATCCGGTGCAAAAATCCCTGTCAAATTATCCCATTGGTTTCGGGCAAGATAATATCCGTAAACAGCATGCAAGCGCTCTACCTCATCAGCATCCTTTAACAAACCAATACGTTTTCCCAGATCATCTATTAAGGACACTAGCTCTTCAGTTGACAACTCTTTGAGTTCCGGTTCTGTTAAGGTTTCTATGCTTCCGGTTACAGGATTTTCAAAGTGGAAGGGAGGTACAAAAGCCGATGGATAGTTTTCATATTCAACAATGGGGGGTTGATCAGGCGGAAGATATTCGTTTGGTGTAGATCGGGATAAGGCTGCTTTCGACCAGCCTTGATCATAGGGTGTGCGCATGATGGAGTAGAGATGTAACTTGCTTATTTTCCATTTGCCGTTTTCTTTTTTGTATTCATTTTCATAGACCCCGGTCCCCCAAAAATGGTTTTTGCCGAACTCCGCTTCCTGTGAAAAAAGGTGCCAGCGCCCTTTGGCTTCTGTTTTAGACAGCACATGAATGACCGGCTGTAATTGCATATGGTCGTTAAGCACCCCTTCTTCAGGGCCTTCCGCTCCGAAGGTCCTAAAATATTCAAGAATCCTGTTTTTCCCCAGGTAAACACCTTCACCGCCTATCTCTACAGAGGCATTATCGGTAAAGAGGTCGGCAGCCTGGGACCATAACTTTTTATCAAAATAAAACCCAAAGATACGTTGAAGGTTTTCAATTTCGTTTTCCGCTTCCAGACTTTCGATTTCCTGCTCAATTACATTTGCCTCCATAACCAGTTCACTATATTCATCCAGGGTTGAATAATGAATCCGTGGATATAAGAGAAGAATCAGGAGTAACATAATGGATGAAAATATGCGCAATGGCATTATTATTTCCCCTCTTCCTTATACCTGGCAACAGGATTCTGAAAGTGAAAGGACGGTAAAAAGGTTTCAGGCCAGTAACCAAAATTCTTTTTATATGGTATATCCGGCCTCAGGATTCTTGAAACATATATTCCCTGATTTGCATCTTCATTTTTTGCCCATCCGCCCTCGTAGGGTACCAGAACGGTCTGGTACCAGCAGAGTTTGCTTATTTTCCAAACACCATCTTCCTTGATATATTCATTCTCATAGGGGCCTTCTCCCCAGAATGCTGCTTCGCCGTACTGTCCCTGCAGGCTGAGATCCCGCCAGCGTCCCTTTGCTGTCAAACCGTCATCTGATAGAGTAATGACCGGCATAAGCTGAAAATGTTCATTAAGCTGTCCTTCTCTTAAACCGGATTTATTGCCGCCAAGTACATAAAAATATTCTCTTATTTTTTCTTTTCCTTTATAGACACCATCACGGGCATATTCCAGGGACGCGTTTTCTGAAAACAGGTCTTTCATTTCATCCCACAGACATCTGTCAAAATAATAGCCGAAAATGCGTTGTAACCGTTTTATGTCATTACTGTCTTTTATCCGCTGGGCTCTTGATTTAAGTACTTTGATTCTTTCACGGTATTCGGCTATCTGTTTTTCATTCATCCCGATTGCTGATTTCTCAGCATCATTTTTTTGACTGCAGGAAAAAAATATTAAAAAAGAGATAAATAAGAAAAGACTATTCAGTACCCTGTACACAATTTATCGCCTCAAATTATAGTGGGTGCCGGCATTAAAATATTAATACACACAGTTAATTTACCAGCCGGAAGTGGCCCCGAACGGCACATTAACCATTACAGCTTCAATAGAGAGGATTTGCCCGTTGACAATTTTAAACATCTCTGCCAGTAATAGGGATCGTGGTTTATAAAACCGTGTCGGCAGTTCATCAAAAGGTGTTGGAAAATATTTAAAGTTTTCTCTTTTCCCAGGCATATCAAAGGTGACTATTCCAAATACCAGTCCTCTTTCCTCATCAGCCATCAAGAAGCGTCGATTTCTGATTTTAGTGATGTAGGAGTATACCTTATTATCAAACTGTTCCTTGCATCCGGTCGCGATCGTAGCCGGGTTATTGGTAGTCTGGGTGCCGTTTTCAAAGCGGTTGCAGTCCTTGTGAAACGGGACCATTTCGCCGGTGTTTTTTTCTATGCCCTCAAAATAACTGTTTGCGATTTTTATCAGCTTCTCACGGGGAGAACGTTCCGATTCGGGCACTGCTCTGGCATATACGGGCCTTGGCTCTTTCAGATCTTCCGGACTGGCGAATGAAGCCTCGTCTTTTCTTGCCACAATCGTTTCAATTTCCTTGATTTTATCTTTTACAACTTTTAAACGAACCATGAAATTGGCCAGGAGCACGGATTCCTTTACCACGCCAAAAACCATAACCTGATTGACCGAGGGATCAGCCATGTATTGTTTATAGGTTATCTTTTCTGCCGTTTGAAAAAGCCCGTTGCCCAGCTGAATGGGGTAACCGTTCTCAGTGATTCTAATATCTCTGGAAACCGGCAAACCGGCTGGATCGTTTTTTACAAGCAGGCCAAGATATTGGTCCATAACCGCTATCAGTTCCTCTGAACTCCTTTCGCTGTTTGAGGCAGAAGCATCATTGCAAATCGAAAAACAGTAAAACAATGGAAAATAGATCAAAACAAGGACATTGATGAAATATTTTTTCATGTTATTTCCTCCTTTAATTAGAGGTGTAACCAAACCAATTTAGTAGTATAGTAAAATATGATCAACACTCTTCCCGTAATTCGGCCGGATCAGGGAAGTTATCGTAAATCATAAAGATCGTGTATTGTATTTTGAGAAGTAAAACCAGGGGACAACACAAATATCTCGGGCTTCCTTTTTAACATAAGACAGGGCTTCCCATGCCTCATTTTATCTATCCTTCCATATTAGAGTTTAATTATGTGTTTTCAGGGATATCCTTAAATTTTAAAATGATAGTCTGGATCAGATCCGGGATTAGTACATCGATAAGCGTTCTACCTGCAAGATCCCCTTTCCCTAAAGGGGGGGATATGATTTGTTATATTTAAACTGAATATATTACCATTATTTTCGAGGCCCATATACGGGCAAGGGCATTCCGACTTCCAACGCACCCAAATCCGGGGCTTTACCAGTAAAATTATCATTTACATTGGGAATAATGCACCCCGCATCAATTGTAGGCGCATCGGAAACTAGCTGAAAATCGGATGGCTTTATATCATAATAAACTAGAGTGGGGGATTTGTAATCCGGTGCTTTTATATTTTTAAAAATATTTAAATCGATCAACATACTATGCGTGTCTTGCTCAGTCGCTTTTTGAAATTGCGCAAGATCTTCAAATTTGCGGTTCTCCTGTGGATTGGCATAGTCTTTCATTACTTCAAATGGCGGAGAATTCCATGAGAATGAGTAGGGTGATCTCGGATTGGGGCAGAAACCATTATAATCGGAAGATGTATAGTTGGTGAACGTATCAACTGAAAAAATTGGTTCTTCCGGCAACCAATCCAAAATCAGATTGTTCCGGAAATGGTAGTTAGAACCCAGACCAGCCCTCACCTTTGAAATAGAGGTATTATGATAGTAGTGTGATCCCGATGGATTTGATTGATGTTTTACAAAGCCGGATGAGCTACTATGGTAGACAATATTGCGAATAAAATAAGCCGGACCGCCGTAAAGGGTTTGGGAACTCAGGGCCGATGACGCTCCATCGATACAGAAGTTTCGTAAAATCCGACCGTTGTACATGATGCCGTCTGCTTCAATAGCATTATCATGAACATTTCTAATAATATTATTATAGATGTCAATGGAAACGAACATACGATCCTGTTTCAACACTTCTTCCACCGGATAGACATCCGGATGGCCGTAAGCCGGATATCCTTCCGGCACTCCATATGTGGCATGGCATATACCGTTGTGAAAATTTGCCACGTAGTTATGACAGATAACATGCCCGGCGCCCGCAACCTTGACGGCATATTCCGATAGGCACCTTTCAAAGGGATAGGATGATTTACGCGGTGGTTTCAACCAACCATGAATCCCGGTCGGTTCGTGTCGACCGATAAAAACATTATCCGCAATGTAAAAATTCTTCGAGCCTGACCACTCCGTGTGAATTCCTTTATCAACATTTTCAAACCGACAGTTTTTCACCGTCAATCCACTGGAACCGGTAATTCTTTTCTGACCGGCCCAAAATCCAACGTCGGTATTTCGGATGGTCAATCCTTCAAAATAATTGTAGTTGGCGGCCATGACATTGAAGAGGTTAAAGTTGCCGCTTCCATCGAAGATAACCTCTCCATCCCCTGCGTTTTTTATGACAATGGGTTTTTCGGGAGTACCGCTCTGAGTCAAAAAATAGGTTCCTGAAAATTTCGTCCCCTGACCCTCTTTAAAATAAGTCGCACCATAGACAGTCCAGTTTGCTTTATACAGACCGGCGTGGACTAAAATAGTATCACCGGGTTGAACGCGAGGCGGATGCAGATTCCACCAGTCCGCCGTACAGCCATAACCTAAAAAATAGGCCCCCATAAGATTATCGAAGTGGGGCTCTTCTTTAGCTCCCTTATAATCATAGGGGTATACATGATAGATTTTTCCGCCTCCTGAAGGTTTGGGTTCGGGGCGAGTTCGGACAGTGACCGTTTTTACGGCCTCCTCAAAAACACCGTCCGGATCAGACATAACAAACCTACACTCATAGGCTGTATCGGGCTGAAGATCCATTATGCTGCCGGCAAACAAATTGGGTGTTATGTAATCGATGATATTACCATAAAAACTGTTGATACATTCCTCATTCTGGATGCGTAATAAAGGCAATGCATTTACCCAGGACTGATTCCCGTTTTTCCGATAAGTGACTTCAACCATGGCGTTATGGTTGGCATCGCCCTCGATATACCACTCAAAGCCCAGACAGATCAGTGTGGGAGGTTCGACCACGAATTTCCCTGAGTGAACCGTGAATTTTGAATCCGTAAAGCTGTCACTGGGAGATGCTGCCTCCCAAAAAGATGATAATGAAAATAATAAAGTGAAGAAAAAGAAACTGACGATGAATTCGATTTTCTTCATCACATAATCTCCTTTGGATTAAACGTTAAATTTAGGTTAAATATGAGACATCCTATAAATTAAAAAGGTTATGGTTGGTTATAAAGAAAGACTTACATATGCCAGAGGCGTATAAATCGACCTGAGGATGACAAGAGTGTTAACTCATCAAATAGCGATTTCCATACGTCGGATGATATCATCCTGAACGCCTTTGCCAAGATCCGTGAAGTAAGCGCTGTAGCCGGCAACCCTTACAATTAAGTCTCGATGATTCTCCGGATGGTTTTGCGCATCTATCAGTTCTTCGTTTCCGACAACATTCAGCTGAATCCACTTGCCACCCATATCGCCATAGGTTTTTATGAGAATGGCGAGTTTTTTAAGGTCGTCAGCGGTTGCCACAGATGATGGATGTAATTTTACGTTAAGCAAAGAAGAGGAACATGCCGCCTGGTTAATCTTCACGGCGCTTAGCAGCATCGCCGTTGGCCCGTTCGTATCCATCCCCTGGGAGGGTGAGACTGTTCCGTCAGACAGCGTTGTACCGGCATACCTGCCGTCAGGTGTCGCCCCAATAATTGATCCGCCGGCAAACATCGATGAAATGGACGCTCCACCGAGTCCCCGCACTTTCGCGTTCATAGGCCGACCGAAGGCACGATAATTTGATTCCTCATCCAATAGAAAATTATAGAGGTCTGCCGCGATTGAGTCTACATAGTCGTTGTCATTTCCGTATTTCGGCGACTGAAGACACCATTTTCTGATATCATTATAGCCTTCCCAGTTAGAGTTTAATGCCTGTTTCAACTCTTTCAGAGTAATCCGTTTCATTTCAAAAACCAGTCGCTTGATCACCGCCAGTGAATCCGCGGTATTGATGGCTCCAACCGGTATCATTACAGCCCTGAAATCGTATGGAGGTACTGGGTCTCTATTGGATAATGGTTTTCCCACCTTGATTCCATCCTGCATAAGGACGGTATCAATGACTTCCACAATATCGTTAAATCTATAAACATCTCCGGATCTCCCGGAGACAAGAAAGCTGTGTTCATGCCATATACTGATAAAATACTTCAGATAATCTTTGAACCCTGCGTAGAATTCGTCAAAGGTTCTATACGCTTCAACATCTGATTTTCCTGGTCCTACATCCACCCCCGTTCTGGGATCTGTCCCGTTATTCAAAAAAATCTCAAAGACTTTGGGAACCACAAAGAACAGGCCGGCTAGAAAACTTTGTTTTCCCGGGATAGCCGGATCTACACAGCCGGCGAGGTGGTAATCACGGGCTTCACTCAGAGGGATGCCGCCTGAAGTCATGTAATCGATAAAAGAGTCGTCCAGTGCAAGGGCCGGCATGCCGATGCCGGTCTTTACCACTTCCAGGGCCTTGAGCATCAACTCATCCGGTGTTCCCTTATGCACCCTGAGCGTAATCGTGTGGTGAGGCGTTCTCAGACGGTTTGCCGCTTCCAGGACGAGATAAGTCAGTTCATTGCTGGCGTCTTTTCCGTCAGCCGTGACACCGCCAATAGTCATGTTGCGCCATTTCGCGAATCCTGAATGTTGTGAACGTTTGGCAGCCGAAAGTTTTATGTTTTCCGGTCTCATGCTCTTGACACGCAGTTCGCACAACAAATCCAGGACGTCTTCATCGGTGATTTTTCCTTCATCCCTGTCTTTTTTATAGAAAGGGTACATATACTGATCAAATCTGCCGAAATTATGTGTAGAGCTGGGTGTTGAGAGGATTTGGTTAAACCATAACGACTGCATGGCTTGATAAAAATTTTCAGGAGAATTGGCAGGAACCCTGCGGCATGCCTCTGATATTCGTTTCAGGTTTTTCTTACACACCGCGTCTGTTTCCCTTGCGGCCAGTCTTTCAGCTTTTTCCGCGTATCTTTCTGCAAGCCGGATTGTCGCTTTAAGAACGATCAGGGAAGCGTTCAGAAACTGTTTCTTCTCAACGGCTTCCAGGGAAAGAAACCTCAGATTCCTAAGCTCTTCCTCAATTTCCTCTATGATCGGATTCAGCCCATTAATCCAGCGCGCAAAGTCCGTGTAACAGTCCGTGAAATTAAAGGAGAGGCAGAGTCCGCTACCGGCATAGGCCCCTCTGAATTCATCCCTGTTTTTCATGGGCGGTAATGTAATACCGACCTGTAGGTAGTCAAAAAACCTTTCATCGAACAGCCTTGAATGGGCATACTCGGAACACCTGGTTGCCCAGTACTGACCGATTTCTCTCATTAAAGGCCAATCTGACTCATCCACGGAGACAATCCCATCCTCGACCGCTCCCCTGATCGCATCCTCTTTCCATACACCTAGAAACGGGTCAATCTCAGCCCCCCAGGGCTTACTGGCGCCTTCACCGACAAAGAGTTCATCTTTATCAATAATTATAGGGATCTTTTCCAGTACATTCGCGTGGGCCTTTGCATATCGAATGATGGCGGGTTCACCTTCCGTCTGTTTATGGGATTCCGTAATCAGGCGCGCTTTTTCAAAGCAAAGGGGAAAATTCCCCCTGACAATCCAGGCCGCGAATTCTTCCATTTTTAACCTTTCTTCAGGATTTGAAAATGCACAGCCAGCGCATTCCCCGTGGCTTGTCCACCGAACGCTCTCCTCTTTGGGGGCGGTTACGGGCTCAGGCGTCTTTTGGGTGGTGGAACTGAAAAGAGATCCCCATGCCCCCTTTGAAGCTATGCAGCAGGTACTTACTATTCAAGTTAATACTGAGACACGACATTAGTATCTCTCGTAAATCGGTTTCAGATTCTTGTACTTCGCAACCAACCTATCCCAATTCTTCGGCAACTCGATTTTTTTAGTGACAAGGGCATTCTCGAAAAATCCGGGTCCTACACTCTTCAGCAGACCTATAAAGGAGCCCGGCCCGCCGGCAACCAGAATCATGAGGTTTTCGGTATCCATTTTAGCAGGATTGGTATTCGGAAAACCGGGGATTGCAACGACTTTACGGTGTTCCGCGATATATTCCTTGACATCCTGTTTCGTGTACCCTTCACTTGATAAAACCTTGGCCCAGGAAGGAATGAGAATGACGCTGGACATACTGGTAGTACCCATGTTTGCAAGCGTATCCAGAATCCCTTTTGCGTCTGTTCCGCCTGGGACCGTCTGAATAAAGGTGTTGGGAAAGAACACGGTTACGGTGTTGTCTTCTTTTGTGAAGCCGCGCTCAACACTGAGCGGCTCCCAGGGGCTTGCCTCTTCATCCTCACCGATCACAAGGCTGTACTTTCCCGGATTGCCGATGACCCCCATGTCCTCGATGGCCTTTCTTGCTCCACCAATGTTCTTGACGATCAGTCCGACGGCTCGGCCGATCGCAGAATTGGCAATATTTCCAGGACTCAGCGCTCCCGAACCGCAATTGACATGGATGTCTCTTCTTATCGGGCCGTTGATGGTAAGGGAGGGAGCCCAGGAACCTGTACTCACCTCGAATGTATCAAACCTGGATTTGGGATCTGCAAAAGCCCGCACTGTCGCGATCAAAACCGGCATGTGGGTGGGCAGTGCACCTGCCATCACCGCGTTAATCGCGATCTTTTCGATAGTGGCTTTTCCTTTTCTCGGGATGATTGTCGCCACAATATGGTCTGGCGGCAGATCCGTCCCGGTCAGCATCTCCGCTACGGCCTCCTCGGTCGGCGGAATAATGGGCAGACCGTCACCCCAACCCTTTCGGTAGAAGAACTGGTTTACCTCTTGAAGACTTCCTTTAAACGCGATTCTTGGAGTCTTGCCTGTTTGCTGTTTAGGAGATTTCTCTTCGGGACTCAGCGGTCTGGTCAAAGCTTCCATCACATCTTTTATGGCTGCTGCTACGCCCTCTTCTATCTCTGAAATGACAGTGGATTCACAGGCCACGGATTCTCCAATAACTCTGATTCCAGGCATTCCCTTGCTCGATGCAGCTGAATGAGCATCATTAATAAAACCATTATTAGCCAGTAGCACGACCGGCTTGCCAAAGTCCTCGACCGCTATTCCGTTGTAGACGAGGTACTTTGTGCAGGACCCTCAGTCACCGACGACGGCAATGACCGCGTCAATACCTTTTACCCAGGCAGTAAATTTTTCTTTGTTCTTCGTCTCGATTTCGTTGACATTCGGCTCCGTAGAATGGAACACGATTGTCTGGATATCGGGGAAAATATCCTTCAGTCTCTTATCGATTGATTTCGCGATCGGCATAGCTGCCCGCTTGGAATTGACGAATAATCCGATTTTCTTTCCCGCGAGGCTCTCAAGTCTTGGGGAAATCCCCCGGAGCGGGATCGGGTCCGCATCCGCCCAGGGGCTGAGGACTTCAAATTGAATGTCCGGCTTCTTTGGTTCGGAACTTCTGGCCCCTTGAGCCATGGATAAGTTCTGGACCATTATAACGACGAGAATCCCGATGGAAAGTGCTAATAAAAATCTGTTCATGGCAGCCTCCTTCTCCTTTCAAAATGGCTTGGTGCCGGCTCAATGATAATCACGAAACATACGAAACAATCGATTTTCGTGCGACCGGCAGTTTTATATATCGCACTTCAGAATCACTTTTCTAATAAAAGTGGACGTTCATGAAGAGATTGTATCACTGTATTAAATTACTCTTTGCACAAATGTTACCTTTATTTTCAGATTATTTGGGTCCTTTATGTATTTCTACTTTTGTTTTTTGAGATATTGTCTAATCAGAAATTTCATCAGTTTATCGGGACCTTTATTACTGAGATATATCTGATCATAGAAACACATCCTGTTGGGGGCCTCTTCTGTAAAGGGTTTCCATAGGGGCATATTCGAGCCATCGGCATCCTTGCCGTTCGGGTCGCCAGAGCGGATAAAGTTCGCCCAGTAATTACACATCTTCCGCGCAAGATCATAATGTTTGCCCAAGAATGGTCGCCAGCATTTTGCCAGCGTCTCGAAGAAAAACCAGAGGTCTACTGAATGGAACGCACCCGGATTGTCCCAGCCTGGAATCTCGGCATTGAACACCCAGTAGTATATGGGTGTCTTTTCGCCTGTCCTGGCTTTTGCATTACCCAGGAGCCTGATCGAGAATTCCAGATGGCTTACAGTCGATTTATACAGCATCTCGGAAATGCTGCCGTTTGAGGACGAGCAGAGCTCAAGAAACTCATCAGCATCGTCCGCATAAGACTCTCTGGCAAAGGCATTGAACTCTTCAACAGTTTTGACTGCGGGCCTGTCCGGAAATTCCGTGGCTGTGTGTCCGAACATCATGGGAACCAATTGGCACTTATTTGCCATGAAAAGCTTGTTGGCAGCACCTACGCAAAATTTTCCGTCAATTATGGGCCCCCAGAATGCCTTGTATTCGACCATCTTATCCCTGAGGAATACCGCATCCAGCCCACGGGCTTCCGCGAGGGAGGATACACCTAAAAAATCGAAGAATTTAATCCCATCCTGCTCGGCTTGGGATAGTTCTTTTTCTTCGTGAAAAAAATCGCTGGGATAAGCCGTAATCGTCAAACCGCTGTCAACAATAGCCTTCTGAAATAGGCCGGTGTTTTGGGGTGAGGTCACCTGGGCCATGACGCTGCCACCTCCGGCAGACTGCCCGCCGATTGTGATGTTCTCCGGGTCACCTCCGAAGGCGGCGATATTCCGCTTTACCCAGCGCGTTCCATACTGTTGGTCAAGGTGTCCGAAGTTGGCAGGTGCTTCAGGACTCTCTGCAGTGATTTCCGGATGGCAGAGGAAACCGAAGACATTCAGCCTGTAATTGATGGTAACAACGACGATCCCGCGCCTTGCAATGCGTTCACCGTCAAATTCCATCTCAGCGGTATTTCCTTCCTGAAGGCCGCCTCCGAAATACCATACAAATACCGGGAGTTTTTCATCGGCGTTTTTCGCTGGTGTCCACACATTGAGATGCAGAGAATCCTCATCCATTTCAATTGACGTGTCCACATTCCACTCTCTTGAATAGATGATTTCAGGGTCCTCCCCAGGTATGTGCTGCATCGAGATCGGAGCGAATTTGTAGGCGTAAAGAACCCCATCCCAATTTTTCGCAGGCTGGGGCGCTCTCCAGCGGTTTTCACCAACCGGAGGAGAAGCGAAAGGGATACCCTTGAAAGACGTGATACGTGGATCAGCGGCCGGCAAACCTTCGACCATACCCTTCTCAACGACAATCCTTCTTAGCATCAAGATTCTCCTTCCTGATGTCTATATTATTGGTCCCCAGGGGGCACTCTGGAATATCTTTTCAAGACAGAATAGATTATCTGCTAAATCAGTTAAACTCGGGATGTTTTCTTCTGTAGTTCGAAAAAACCGCCGCCAATAGCACTTGAGTATATTATCTAAAACTCAATCTTCCAGAGATTTGCACTCAGAGGACCGGCCTTTAGACCATCGACAATAGAGACATTACCCAGCTCATGGATATCCACTCCTCTTTCCTTACCCGGGGCGTTATAGGAAAAATCGTTTTCACCCGTAATCACATACTGTGCCGCATTTGAAGGGAGATTTGGCACATCGATCTTTACAGAAACCTCCTTGTCTGTCGGGTTTACAATACTTACCGTAAGTATATCCCCGGTTTCGTTCAGGGCAGCCATCACATCAAGATTATTGATCTCGCCATTGAACTTAAGCGGTATTGATCCGAAGTGATTGCGATAGAGCTTCAGCACGAGTCCGGTCGAAGCAAACTCGGCTTTGGTTTTGGTGGTTTTTATCGCGCCTATTACATTCACGGTCTGGGCGTAGTTTGCTGTATGGATGTATTTGCTCTGGCGATAGAACTCATGCAGGCCCATGGCGATACCCAGGGCATCCTGTAGGTCATAAATACAACCGAGTTCACCATATTCATAGTCACGGTGCCAGTAGTTCCATTCGTCCAGAGCGATAGGGACAAAACGCCCTTTCAGGCTTTCAATAGATGCCTGTAATTGTTTATGGGTTTCAACAAGTTCACGGATGGAATTTTTTGCCATGGGGACATGTTCAAGAACGGATTTTCGACCTTCCTGGGTCCATGGTACGCGGCCGACATAAAAGTGTTCAGAAATCAAACTCATCCAATCCGCGCTTTCTTCCAGCATGCCTCTCGACCAGGTTCGGTTCCGCTCTTTTGAATCAGGATCGAAAGCTTCATTGATTCTGTAAGCCTCTCCAACACCTACAAGGACGAGATCAGGATCTGCTTCCCACATGGCCTTGGCCACTATATTGTGTTTTATGGTGTACTGTTTGAGCTGCATGAAGCCAAGCTGCCAGTCGCCAAACATCTCGTTACCCACACACCAGTATTTGACATTAAATGGTTTCTCGTGACCGTTTTCAATACGATATCTACCCCCTGTTGTATCCCCACCGGAATTACAGTAATCTACCCATTCGGCAGCGGAATGCGCATCCCCAAAACCAGTGTTGGCCGCAATCATGGGTTCCGCATTAATCTCACGGCAAAAGAGAATGAACTCGTCGGTCCCAAAGTCATTGTGTTCCACACCTGTCCAGGCAGGATTTTTTCGAGGAGGCCTGTGGTCCCTGTCACCGATACCGTCACGCCACTCATATCCGCTTGTGAAATTACCGCCGGGCCATCTGTAAAGAGGGGCATTCAGTTGTTTGAGTAGATCAATGGTATCCCTGCGCATGCCTTTTATGTTATCTCCCGGCATGAGTGACACCGTTCCGACAAAAATCTCCCCATCAAGGACCTCTATTTTAAGCGTAGCCTTGTCTGTGTCTTCAAGGGCAGTGAACGTAAATTTTGCTTTTTCATATTCACCCGTTTCAGCAGAGATAACTTTTCCGGGGTTGCTTTTACCACTATACTCTAATGAAACCCTGACGCGCGCGGGTTCGTTTTGGTCTGACTTAAGCCAGATGTAGCCGACATAGTCTTTCCCCGAAACCACTCCCAGGTCATGCTGTTGTATGGCCACCCCTGCCTTCAGACGCGGCGTATGGTCTCCCACAAAGGGGTCTCTTTTTACCATGGTCACCAGAGAAGGATCCCCGACTATTTCCCAGGGAGAGGCTCCAACAACCGGAAAATCGGTGTCTGTAAGATTCACATAGGGCGCGTAATTTTCAGTAACAGGGAAATAGAACTTGCGGTCCTCAAGCATTTCAGCCCATATGCCGCCGTAGATGCACCGCCCCAGGTGTTCTATGAATTGGCCATAGATGAACGTGGAAATGGGGTCTCCGCTATTGGATGTGTCAATCCTGATGGAAACAGATTTCATCAGTTCTCCGGCATTTGAATCGTCCATCTTTACAGGAACAAGCTTCATAGGGCTAACACATGACAACATAGAAGAAAGGAGCATGACAACAAAAAATGCCATAAGAATACACGTAAATATTGCTTTCATTTAAGCCTCCTTGGCGAAAAGATGATTCCATCAAAGGACGTTTACACACTTTTTACCGTGATTGAACCTAACCTGGCAGTGGACCAAGAAAAGTTCTATCGTTCCGACGAGAAACGAATCGTTGCTTCGTACAGGAGAGATTGGTTAAGTGACAGAAGCTTTTCTTCTGTTCCGAGGCTCCCCCCGGCCTGGTCTTTTCAGCGACTTATCTGCGAGGGAAACTTGCCCTCTCCTCTGTTCTTCCCGTCTCTTCGAGACGGGAAGCCAGGGCTTCCCCCACAGATAAGTCACGAAAAGACGGCGCCCTCCCACCAGTCACAACAGAAAAGCCCCTGTCCCTTGAACCCCCACGAGCAGGCTTCCTGAGGACTTCCTCTCTACGGGAGGATCCTTATTTCGATCGGAATAGCCTGGGTGCAAAGTCCTTCAGGTCACGACGCCAGGTCTGCCATTCATGATCTGTTCCGGGTGATTCATAATAGACGTGTTCAATATTTGCCTCTAGCAGGGATTTATGCAGTCTTCGAATCCCGTCGCGCATGTTTTCAGGCTCCTCGGTTCCAACCCCAAGCCAGAGCAGATGTACTCTCTTTGCGAAGGCCGCGGGATCGGAAAATATCCCGTTGGAGAAGGTCTTGGGATTCAGTTCTTCATTACCAAACGCGAGAGATGCGGCAGCTCCACTAAATCCACCGATATAGGAGAAGAGATCAAGATGATTGAGCGTAATCTGAAACGTCTGCATTCCTCCCATTGAAAGACCTGCCATAGCCCGATGGTCACGATCCGGAAGTGTTCTAAAGGTCGAATCAATATAGGGAATTAGGGCCTGTGTCACATCATCTTCAAACGCGTCCGTCATGTCCTGCATGGCATTCATCATTCTGGGAGAGCCAAAAGGTACATCAGTCGTGTCCTCATCAGGCTGGCCGGCCCGTCTGGCATAGCCATAGGCCATTACGATGATCATGGGCTTACACTCTCCGGTCGCGATAAGATTGTCCAGGATGAAGTTGGCTCGACCCTGTCTTATCCAGCCTGTCTCATCTTCTCCTCCGCCATGTTGAAGATAGAGCACTGGATAACGCGTATCGGGCTTTGTGTCGTACTTGGGCGGTGTGTAGACCAGCGCATGTCGCCAGGTCCCGGTCACCTCGGAGTTGTACCAGACTTCACGCGTCTGACCATGCGGTACATCCTGAATCAAATAATAGGTGGAGCCCGGCTCTGGAACCTCAACCGCACTGGCATGCTTGGTTCCCCCAAAGAAAGCATGGCTGTTGAGATCACTGGCTTCGGCTCCGTCGATCATCAATGTGTAATAGTGTAGCCCTGGAGCAAGGGGTGGAGTCGTCACCATCCAGAATCCATCCTCTTGTTTCTTCATATCCATTTTAGGCCCGCTCCAAAAATTGACCTTGACCTTCAAGGCGTCAGGGGCCTTCACACGAATCTGAACCCTCCCTGTGCTATCCACACGCGGATAGGATGATCCCCAAACGTTGGTCTCAGCCGGACGAAAATCATTGGGCTCTTGGGCCCAACAAAGGCCAGAAAATAAGAGCATCAATATTCCAAACCGCAGCATTTGTTCCCTCCTTAATAGATCGAACTCAAATGTTCGAGAACGATGGGGTTGACCTTAGATTCCAGAGTCGTGGACCGGCACCCCGGGAATTTAGTCCATTAACCGGAAAAGTATATATACATAGCGATAATCAATGCGATTACCAAGCCAGAGGTCATGACATCCCATTTTGTCCAGCTCGCCTTGGATGCCTCTTTGTCACCCTTAGAGGTTGTTCCGTAGGTCAGGCCATTAATTTTGTCATAATCCGGTTGTTCTGTCGCATAGCTTACCGCGAGCATAACGATCACGCATACAGCAAATATGAGTAGGCTATAATATTGAAAAAACGTACTGTTTATAATCCATAGGAGTGAGCCCTCCGTATATGAAAAACCGGTAATGAACTTTGCCGGCGTGTCAACGGCCAGTCGGATCAGTCCCATGATAAACCCAACAATCAACGCGGACAAACACCCCTTGGCATTCAACCTTTTATTAAATACGCCCAAGAAGAATACCACAAAAATCGGCGGTGCCAGGTAGGACTGGACTCCCTGAAGATAATCGTACAGACCTTTTCCTCCCTGAATAACTGGAATCCATAGCAATCCGATCAGAACCATGATTGTCGTAACGACCCGGCCTGTCCAGACCAATTGATGTTGGGTGGAATTGGGTCTAAGACGTGAATAGAAGTCCATGGTAAACAAGGTGGAGGAAGCGTTAAACACTCCGGCTAATGAACTCATCAATGCAGCCAGCAATCCGGCAACAACGATTCCCCGGACTCCTATTGGCAAAACATGGGCAACCAGAAGCGGAAATGCCTTTTGAGCATTATCTCTTATGAGTTCTGATCCCCCGCCATATAATTCCGCTTGCATTGTGGGTATCTTACCGCTTGAGGCCAAGGCGAACGCGATCATACCAGGTATGATAAAAATAAGTACCGGCAAAAGCTTCAAAAACGCAGCGGCAATGCTGCCACGCCGCGCTTCTGTTTCATTTGGCGCGCCAAGCATACGCTGAACAATATACTGATCCGTAGTCCAATACCATAACCCGATAATCGGAGCGCAGAACAACATACCCAGCCAGGGATAATTATCATTGAAATACCATGCCATGCGCCCAGCTTCTTTTACCGGAGCCCAGGTACTTTCCACACCCGCTGGGACAAGAGGCTTCCATAGGTTAAACATGTCTGATCCGGCAATCGTCCTTAGTTCCTCCCAGCCGCCCAAGGCCTTTAATCCGAAGATTGTGACAAGTATGGATCCGAAAATGAGTATAATGGTCTGAAGGGCCTCAGTATAAGCAACGGCTCTCAATCCACCCAAGATTGTATAGATTCCGGTCAGTATGATCACCAGGATTGAACCGAGCCAAAAGCTATCCATTCCGAGAAAATTCATGTCAGGAAGCAGGACGCTGAAAACGATGCCTCCCGCAAAAATACCGACAGCGATTTTCGTCAAAACATAGGCAATCAATGAAATGACGGATAAAACCGTTCGTGCTGCCGGAGAGAATCTCCGCTCCAGAAACTCGGGCATGGTAAAAACCTTGGAGCGCATATAAAATGGCGCCATTATCCAGCCCAGTACAAGCAAACACCAGGCATGCAATTCATAGTGGGCCATGGCCACACCATCCGTGGCTCCGGAACCCGCTAATCCGACGAGGTGTTCAGAACCGATATTGGAAGCAAAGATGGACGCGCCAACAATAAACCAGCCCAAATGCCGCCCAGCGAGAAAATAATCAGTTGATGTGTCCTCCCGTTTTTTAATAACCCACCATGCGATACCCAGAATAATCAGGAAGTAACCGACTATGACCATCCAGTCAACAAAGTGTATCGAGCTCATATTGTCTTCTCTCCTCTCTGACTAAACCCTTTAGCGTCAAGTCAATCAATTATTATCATCTATTAAAAAGTGAATTATGACCTATAACCGTCCGGATTATTCTTGTGCCAGCGCCAGGCTGTCTCCAAAATACTTTTCAAATCAGCGAATTGTGGTTTCCATCCCAGTTCTTTCATCGCTTTATCACTTGAACCTATGAGTATCGAAGGGTCTCCCGGTCTTCTTTGGTTTCCGAATTTTTTTATTCCTGTTTGTTTTTCGCTTGACCGTAGTAGGCGTCTTTTCCGTGTTTCCTCTGATAATGCTTGTTGATCAGGGTTTCTTTCATCCGCTTAATATCAGGATTCACCTGCTCCGATAGGTAAGCCATTCTTGCTATCTCTTCGAGTACAACCGCATTGTAGACGGACTTATCCGGCGTTTCGCCCCAGGTGAACTGACCATGACAGGCGACCAGGATCATCTGCACATCCTGGTGGGACAGATTTTTTTCTTTGAGGGCATTGATGATCTGATACCCGGTCTGCTCTTCATACTGGCCCCGTATCATCTCATCACTCATCACTTCGGTAACAGGGATATCACCGGCTAGATGGTCAGCGTGAGTTGTACCGTAAACAGGAATCGGACGGCAGGCCTGAGCCCATGCCACCGCATAAGTCGAATGTGCGTGTACGATACTGTAAACACCTGATAAAAAACGGTACAGCACAACATGGGTCGGTGTGTCGGAAGAAGGATTCATTTTCCCCTCGACCTTCTTTCCATCCAGATTCACAAGTACCATATCCGCAGGTTTCATATCATCATAGGGAACACCGCTGGGCTTAATGGCGAAGATGCCCTCGGAGGGGTCCAGAGCACTTACATTGCCGAAAGTGTAGACAGCCAGTTTATGTTTGGGGATTTCCATATTGGCCTTCCAGCACTTCTCTTTCAGCTCCTTGAATTTACTCATTTTCCCTCCTTTGACAGAGTCAGCCGTTCATGTAACCCGTAAAGGTATGAATATTTTCTCTGGTTATGATGTTCAGAGGCATGATAACCTGCTTCCTGATCGCTTTTTTAAGTACAATATGGTCATAAAGCATAATGATGCCCTGGTAACCCTGGACTTCCGGCTGCTGTGTCAGGATAAAATCTATAGTCCCCTTCTCCACAGCGCGCTCTCTACCGGGGATGATATCGTATCCGACCAGGGGAACGGATGTGTATTCATCTCCCTTTTTTTCAAGAAAAGATGCAGTGTAGTAAACAGAAGAATTCGCTGCGAATATTCCGGAGGGAAGCCTCGGGTTTTTCACACAGAATTCTTCAAGCCTGCTGTGGAAGTGATATTCATCATCAATCTCTGCCTTTATTGTCATCAGTTTTATTTCGGGCATGACCGCACTCATAAAATAGCGGAATCCCTCGATGCGGTTATATAGGTGATAATTGCTGCCGGGAGGATCGACAATAAGAACATAAGGTTCCTTCTCTGCTGAAGTTTTCCCAGTAATAAGCAGACTCATCAGTTTTCCGGCGAGTACACCACTTTGGCGAGAGTCCTGACCTATATAGGCGGTTCTACGCTTGAGATCGGGAATATCTGTATCCATAAAAATATAGGGTATATCGCTCTGCTCCAGGAGACCCCTCATATCATTCGGACGACAGGGAGCAATAAGCAGTCCTTCCGCATCAGAAGAGAGGGCTCTGGAAAGGGCATCAATGCAGGATGCGGAAGAGTAGCGATCAAAAGGAAAGACTTTGACATCGTTTCCAAAGGAAACAAGCTCTTCGGTGGCCTTCAGAATCCCTTCTTCTACCAGGCGCCAGTACCCACCGTCTTGGTCCCTGTACGGAACAACAACAACAAAAATATGTTTCTTTGTCTGTTTCAGGCTCCTGGCGTGGATGTTGGGAATGTAGTTCAGGTCCTTCATAACCTTCCGGACCTTTTCGGCTGTTTTTTCTGAATAGCGTCCCCTGTTATGAATTATCCTACCCACTGTACCGATAGAAACACCTACGGATTCAGCGATATCTTTCATGGTTGTCATGGAATCTCTATTTACTGCGTTATCGATAACGCAGTATATTATCTCTCTGTTTTACTGTCAATTATTTTACATGGAAGAGTAAATTGATATATCTAAAAGATATAATTGACAAAAATGG
>JAFGFY010000140.1 GCA_016930795.1 Deltaproteobacteria bacterium | reverse complement strand
CTATACGCCTCAGTTGTCGCTCCTCGGCGCCTTACATCTAATACCTTGCTGGTGATCAGGGATAAGTCCAAACCACTTGATTTGAAAAAAGATATCCATATTAGATGGCGGATTTTTGAGACGCGAAATCCTTTATCAAAATCCTTCACTCCCTCACTCTTGACAGAATTCGAATGATTCATGTATCTACAAGAAGTTCGAAACAAAGAAAGGAAATCATCCACGGAGGATACAACCCTTGCCATTTAAAGTGAAATGCACACTGGTATCGTTTATCGGCGATCCGGAAAGGTTTCCCTGCCACTTCGATTACCGCCTTGGCGAGTCGTTCACCTATAACGGGGAAAGATTCGACGGCCGTGTCTGCAATGGATTATTGAAGAACATGGTGGGGGTCATTTGGGATACGGTTTTTTACGGGTATGGTGACGAGAATCGCTTTCTCTACCTTTATACCGGTCTCAGTGCCAGAGATCCCGGCATGAAACAATACGACGGTATTGGTTTCCGCCCTTTAAAGGAGGCGCCAAGGGGGGCGGACCCCAAACATCTGGCGGCTATTCCGGCCGAACTGCCAAAAGCCCTCATTCGCAGACCCAGGCGTTTTATATGTGAAGACACAAGGACCGGGGCCTGTTTTGAGTGTAAGCCTGTTGGACTGGCGGATGGCGGCGATATGCTGACCCATTACAACAGGGAGATGAGCATACTGGAGAAGATCAAGGCCAGACCCGGAATGACGGTCGATGAAATCCTTAACCAATTCAGTCCATGGGAACGCGAAGAAATATATCCGCCTATCTATCCGTTGAATCTATCTCTCATGTTGGGCGAAATGGCCACAGTCGATTATATCGAAATGCGGGATGGCAAGGCATATCCGAAGAATACTCCTTAAGAAATGTCAGGGCGTTTTATCGGCTATTCCATATCCCGCTTGTTCAGGAATCTGATATAGCGGCGTAAGGACTTGTCCCGCTTGGCGCCCATCGGACTAATAAAATGGCACTCAAAGCAAACAAGGCAGGGACCGCACCGGAAAGCAACACCTGCCATGGTTGCCATTGCATGGACAAGAGCATTCCGGCGAGAATCGGCCCTACGATCGAACCGATCCTGCCGATGCCCAGCGCCCATCCAACTCCGGTGGATCGAATAAAGGTTGGATAGAAGTTGGCAGCCAGCACGTTAAGACCCGCCTGAGCACCGATCACCAGGAAACCCAGTAGAAATGCCAGTATGATGACCAGCGGCCAAGAATGAGCCACTATGGCCATCGAGGCAATAAACAGACCGCATAAACCGAACTCAACGAGCAGGATTCTGTAAGGCCCCCCGAATTTGATCAAAAATCCTTCAGTTAAAGTCCCTAAGATGCCTCCCAGGCTGAAGAACGAGGTCGCCGTCACTCCGTCGGAAACAGACATGCCTGATGCCCTCAGGAGTGCGGGTAGCCAATTGACGATCACATACATGAGAAGCAGGTTCATGAAGTTGGGAATCCATAACAGGAAAGTTCCAACAGCCCGACCCTCTGCAAAAAGATATTTTACAGATACGCCTTTAGACATGGCTACAGGAGCGGCAAAGGAGAGTTGATCCCTGTCGGCGTCTATTTCCGGTGCAATCGCCGCCATGAGCTTGGCTACTCTCCGGGGATCGTCTCCTCTCTGATACAGGAATCGTACCGATTCAGGGAGCAGCAGGATGAGCAGGAAGGAAAGCAGTAATGGCAGAATCCCGCCAATGTAAAATACGGATTGCCAGCCCCAGACTGGAAGCAAAGCAGAGCTGAGGATTCCGCAAACAAAGCCTCCTAGCGGTAATCCCCCGAAAAGGACCGCCACGAGGACAGCCATAATACGCTTGGGTACATATTCGGAAGAAAGAGCGACAACATTCGGCAAAGCGCCGCCGAGTCCCAGTCCTGTTAAAAACCTGAAAATCAACAATTGATTGAACGAGGTCGAAAATGCCGTGAAAAAGGAAAATACCGCAAGCGCCAGAGTAGAGAATATAATCGGCCATTTGCGTCCCCAATGATCGGCAATCGGGCCTGCGAGCATAGCGGCGATCATCAGGCCGATCAGACTAGCGGAAAAAATGGGACCAAAGGCGGTGACCGGTATACCCCTGCTCTCGGCAATGGAGGTAGCAAGAAAACCGATCGTCTGGGCATCAAAGCCGTCAAAAAAAAGTACCAATCCCCCCAGAATTATCGTGCGGATCTGGAAACGGCTCATAGACCGACTGTCGATAATGTCACTTATTTCTGAAATTTGCGGTTGATCATTCAGAGTTGAGCCGGTCGGTGCCATACTGTATGACTCCCATTGGAAAATCTGAAGTCTGGTTTCTTAAGCCATAGAGGAAAAGGAAAGACCCAAAATCATCTGAGGGGATCTATAGCGAAAACACCTTCTCCGCGTTCTTTTGAAACAGTTTTTTCTTATTGGCGACGCTGATTGGAAAATTATCCGTCATGATAACCTCTTCAACGCGATATTGATACGGATAATCCATTGCATAGAGAACGCGATCCATGCCGAGAACCGACTGAGCCATTGTAATCGCCGGAGCCCAGGGCATTCCACTCGTCGTAATATAGAAATTTCGTTTCATGTAATCGCTCGGCAGCATCTTAAGCTTCGGCATGAATGCCTGCCGGTTGTATTCCTGCATGTAATCGATCCGGTAAAGCCAGTAGGGAAGTCCTTCCCCCCCGTGTCCGATCACGATTTTCAAGTCGGGGAAGCGATCCAGAGCCCCGCTCACGATAATGCCCAGGGAATGCAGGGCAACCTCCACTCCAAAACCCATGATGGCCGTATCCAGTCCGCGTCTTACAAAGGGCATGACCATATCCGGAGACGGGGTTTGGGGATGGATATAAATCGGGGTGTTCAAAGACTCGGCGGCTTCAAAAATCTCCCAGAACTTGGGCTTGTCCAGATATTCTCCCATTGTGTGGGAATTAATGACGGCCCCCTTTAGGCCCAGCTTCAACCCCCTTTCAAGTTCTTTTGCCGCGGCTGCGGGATCCTGAGGAGCGACAGCGGCGAGACCTGCAAATCGTTTGGGGTACCTACGAATAGCCTCCACTAACTGGTCATTACTGTCCGCAGCCAACGATTTGGCCTTTCCTTTACTGAATACCTGCACGCCGGGAGCCGTCAGCAGCAGAAGCTGCGTGTCTATTCCCGTTGCATCCATGTCCATGATGCGGTTCTCGCCCATATCAAGAAGGCGATCGATGAGAATTCCCCCCTTTTCGATAAAAACTCCCCACATAGACAGGAAGCCCGCGTCACCCGCTTTTTTGGCTACCAGGTCGCGAAATCCCTGCATCACTTCCGGTGTAACCCAGGCCTCTTCCGTCGCGATTCTCTTGTACGGCATTTTGGCCGGCGGCCTCATCGGCTGGTTGGGATCGGTCATGGGTATTCCGACGCCTGCCAATTTCTTTTTCATATCCATATTCCTTCTATTTTTGATTTAACTTTTTGATTTTGCTTAATAATAACTCTCTTATTTGCTAGAAAAATATAGGGGAATCGCGTTTGCGTGTCAATATTGTCTTAGATAAATGTAACCTATTGATTACGGACCAAAAATCAGTATCCTTTACCCATTACTACCCTCGAGTCTATAGTGCTTCAACCTATAGATCCAGCCCATGTATGATTTCAAAACAGCGGATGAGATGTGAAAAAGGATCAATGGCAGCCCCCTTCATTACTCCCGCATACCTTATACACCTGATGTTAGCTACAACGGCGTACTATATAGATAATCGAATGCATCCCAGGCCGCGCGTTACGCCTCATATGGCGCCGCTTCGACACGAGAATTACGGTCAAAAAGCATGGTCATTCGATCCTTTCCATAAACCGGCCACTTTTCCACGCTATTACATGATGGGTCTCCGGAGCGGACAAAGGCGGCGCAGGAGTCTTGCACCTTAAGAGCCAGATCTTCCAGTCCCAAGTCCGAGCCGGTAAATTCTTCATCAAGGGATCCGAAAAGAAATGGATTGTCCAGGCCATGCACAGCGCCAAGTAAGCCGTCCATGGCCGGGGATTTATAGACAAACAGATAATGATACGCAGGCGCTCCATTATCGCGCTGAGTCTCCAGCAGTCGGATAGTCGGTATACGAAACATCCAATCCGTATTAATACTGCCCAGAATCCCTGCCGGTGTAACGCTGCCTTCTCGTTTGTTCAAGGCCTGGCGGTATACTTCAACGATACTGGGGACCCATTCTGCCGGGATCATACCACTCAATCTCTCAACCAGGCCGGTGTCATCTATATCGCGAACATCGGGATCCATGGTGTTCATACACTTGAGTTCGTCAAGAGAGGTACCGGACATAATGGGGATTTCTTTTGCAACTCCTTTTTTAATGGCACTCATAGGAAGTTCCGATAGGGCGTTTCCGTCAACAACAGGCTGAAAAGGTGTGGCGCGGAATTCCTGCTCACGTAGTATATCGGACAGGACCTGTTGGGTATCGAGAATCTGCCGTGTATTCAAAGAGCGTAAGGCGTCCACATCCTTTCCTTTCAGGTGGAGAATTTTGAGGTACTGCTCTGTAATTCTGACACAATCCTCTAAAGGCCCTACAATGTTGGCCGCACCGCTACGGTTATGGGCTTTGTGAAATTTGCCGTACGCGGCCGGCATACTCAATAGAGTGCCGACACTCATGCCTCCGGCAGAAAAGCCTGAAATGGTGACATTATCAGGGTCCCCCCCGAAAGCGGTGATGTTATCCCGCACCCAGTCCAGCGCTGCTATCTGGTCAAGCAGGCCCTCATTGCCCGTAGCCGGTATCGTGCCACCGGTTATTTCCTTCAGGTTCATAAAACCTAACGCGCCAAGGCGATAGTTGATACTGACAACAACGATATCTCCGCGCCTGGCTAGTGCGCCATCTTCCAAAAAAGACTCTGTGCCCGCGCCTATAATGAAGGCGCCACCATGTATCCAAAAGAATACCGGCCGACGGGCATCATCGAGTCCGGGTGTCCAAATATTCAGGAAAAGACAGTCCTCAGATTGTGGTTGACCTTCAAAGGAAGGCGCCCCGATCAGCTCCATGGGCATGAGGTTCTGAGGTGCAATGGGGCCGTAATCTTTGGCCGACCGCACCCCGCTCCATGATTTGACAGGCTGTGGCGTCATCCAGCGTAAATTCCCTGTGGGTGGAGCAGCATAGGGGATACCTTTGAATACATAGAGCCCGTTTTTGAAAATTCCTTCCAGCGCACCGGCTTGAGTGCTGACAATAATCTGCTGATTATCGCTCATGAACGCCTCCTGAAAACAAGATTTTCCTGAACGAATACCCTCCCCATGACCCCTTGTTGACTCTTTGAAATTTTCTATTCTCCTCTATGGCTGATCTTTGGAAAGGATATGAGAAGCCCCAAGGCAAGGCCAACGCCAGCACAGATCGATGATATTGGACATAGTGTGTGATCCCCCTACTGCTATTCCAGGACATGGATGTTTTTTCTCTTGCTGATCCTTTTCAGGATATCCGGCCAGACCGTGGCGCTGACCTCACCTATATGGGCGCATCTGAGTAGGTACATAAATGTCCTGGACTGACCAATACCGCCGCCGATACTCAAAGGGATTTCATCATTGAGAATCGCCTGGTGATAGGGTAACTCGAGGAAATGTTCCTGTCCGGCCTCCTTGAGTTGTTGTACGATGCTTTCTTTGGTCACCCTGATGCCCATGGATGTCAGTTCGTGCCGGCGGCTGGTCACGGGGTTCCAGACCAGGATATCGCCGTTTAGTCCATGCAACTTCTTACCGTTCTTTTTGATGGTCGGGGAGATCCAGTCGTCGTAATCCGCAGCCCGCATTTCATGTGGATATCCGTCTTCCAAAACGTATCCGATACCGATAATGAATATCGCCGGAGATACGTCCTGTAGCATTCTTTTCTCACGCTCCTTTCTAGGAAGGTCCGGATAACGTTCGAGTATCTCTTCTGCATGAAAAAACTCAAGCTTTTTTGGTATTTCCGGGTATTTGTCTGTATCCAATGCCGGAAAATCCTTTCTCACCATCCGGCCGGCTTCATAGATGACCGTCCAGATCTTCTCGACCACATTCCGCAGAAAATCCAGATTACGCATATCCCCTGTGATAACGCGTTCCCAGTCCCACTGATCGACATAGGCGCTATGGTCATGGTCTAAAAAATAGTCCTTTCGAATAGCCCGCATATCCGTGCAGATCCCCTCACCAACTTCACAGTCGAACTGTTTAAGGGCCATACGTTTCCATTTCGTGGCCGCTTGGACCACCTGGGCCTCTATGGGCTCATCCAGCCCCAGTCCGCAAGGGAATTCGATGGGTGTTCGTGAACCGTCCCTGTCGAGGTAGTCGTTTAAACCGCTCTTCCTTGTCACGATGAGCGGTACCTGAACCATAAAAAGGTTGAGTTCCTTACAGAGGTTCTCTTCGATGTAACTCTTGATTCTAAAGATTGCCTTCATCCTCTCCTTAGGCTCTAACAAGGCCTCATAATCATTGGGAAGGGCCTTTTCCACTTCTTCGTAAGTGCTGATTCCAGGTCCTGCCAGGTCTTTCTGTTTATCGTTCATCACCATCCTCCATTCCAATTATTTAGAATCCGTTGTTGAGCCTTCACTATCTATTGCCGAAATCCTCCAAGAAGGATGTATACTCCTTTTGACAAAAAGGCAAGGCGGACAGTATGGATATTTTCCGGTGGCTCCATATCGGCGATGGTCAGGTAATCAAGGTCTATCAGTAAGATACCGATACCCATCAGATCATCTATCGATGGCCCTCCTCTGATGACATAGAGATGGGAGTCGATAGGTGTACCGTCATGTGAATCCATTTCTATTCGGGACATCGTGACCATATCCCCTCTTGCAGGAAAGAGGTATATGGATTTCCTGGTTGTTTTTCAATTACGGCGTTATTTGAAGTGGTTGGTGGAGGTTGTGAGTGCTCCGGGCCAGAGGCAGAAAGGAATGTTATCCATCTAATGCATCCTTGATTACACGTCCAATTTCTTCGAAGCTGTATGGTTTTTTGATATACGCGCCGGCACCGAGCCTCAGCGTCTCTTTGACATGTTCTGTTTCAGAAAATCCACTCGCGACAATAGCCTTCTGATTTGGATGTGATTTCAGGATTTGTTTATATGTTTTTTACATATATGGAAAGTGCGTTATTGTATATCTGTCTATGAACTTGAGATTCACCATAGACAATCAATCATGATTGGGTCACATCCCCTATCTTTGCATCAAATTCGGTAACCAGAGCCCGATCTGCGGGAATACCATCACCATCGCTACAGACAGAAAGCCCAACAACATGAATGGTAGAGACGATCTGAAGACATCCCCCAGCGTCACATCCCCCGGAGTGATGGCCTTCATGGTAAAGCAATCCAGACCAAAGGGAGGGCTGATGAGACCGAGCTGTATGTTCATCAATGATATAACGGCAAACCACAGCGTATCATAACCGAGGGCTTTTACGAGGGGGAAGAAGACGGGGACGGTAATCATGACGATGCTCGCGGGATCCATAAACGCGCCGAGAAAGACAAGGATCATTTGGGTGGCAATGATAAGCAAGATAGGGTGAATGTTGAGATCCATTGCCCAATGGATCAACGTGGAAATAGCCCCCGTCGTGGCCAGAATGCGGCTGAAGCATATCGATCCAACCACGATGAAAAAGACCATGACCGTCACGTGGACCGTATCCTGGGCGGATAGCTTGATAGTCTCCCAGGAAAGCTTGCGGTAGATGGCGGCAAGAACGTAGCATGCGATGACCCCCAGGGCAGCCGATTCTCCAGGCGTTGCTAAGCCCGTAAAAACGCTCCCGATAACCGCAAAGATCACGAGGACGATAGGAGCTATTTGAGTGAAGCCTGTCTTGATTTTTTGTGAGAGGGGTATGCGAGGGACCTCGTAATTCGGGGCTAGGGTCGGATTGATTGCACACCGGATAATAATATAGCCCAGAAACAGGAAAGCCACCATGAGACCAGGTGCGATGATGGCGAGGAGGAGTTTGCCGATCGACACCTGCGCGACAGCGCCGAGGAAAACGGCAAGCGCGCTGGGAGGTATGAGGATCGCGAGTGTGCCGCTCGACACGATCGGTCCCAGGGTCATGGTTTTCGCATAGCCCCGTTTTTCCATCTCCGGCACCAGGACCTTACCAAGTATGCCGATCGAGCCCCCGCTGATGCCGATCATGGTTCCCAGAAGAACACCGGAACCGATCGCAAGGAGGCTGAGTCTTCCGGGGAGTCTCCCCAGGATCTGGTCTACCCCATCAATAAGACGCGTACCGGTTCCGGATATAAAAACAATATCCCCCATAAGGATAAAGAGGGGGATGGGCAGGAAGTTGTAGTTGGTCACCGAGCTGTAAAAACTCATGGCCAGTTGTTCAAGACCGACTTCACCTCCCCAGAAAAGGTATGCCCCGATAATACAGATGAATATAAAGGCGAAAGATATGGGCATGCCCGTTGCCATGAGCACAATCAGCAAACCGAACATCAGCATTAATGCGACATACCATTCCACGGTAACATCTCCAGTTAATTCTATGACAATACCTTGTCCTCAGGGACCTGATTGCCGGTATCAGGCTTTTCCTTCCGAGAGAGGGCCTTGTACCTCTCAAAGAATCCCTTGGTATTTCTGATGATCTGAACAAACAACATAAAGAATCCAATGGGGATGATGATCTCAATGGGCCATTTGGGCGGATTCAGTATGGATGCGAGAACAAAATTGGTCTGATAATCCGTTATGGTCAATTTGATGGTGTAGAACAGCATCACGCTGGCCAGGAGCACACATACGCCGTGGCTGATCGTGTTCAGCAAGGCCTCTGTTTTCGGAGAAAGCTGACTGGTAAGAGAGTCCATTTTCACGTGGCCATTCATTCTCATGATCGCCGTCGTGCCGAGGAAGGTCATCCACAAAAGGCTGTAGGTAATCATCTCATACAAGGGCGACCACGTAAAACCGATAGCCTTTCTCAAAATGACATCCGCTGAAACGGCTAAGGCGTCGAGGACCACAATAACAGCAGCTGCCATCAGCATGTAGTCGATGGTTTTGTCGAAGATGATTTCCGCTTTGCGCAAGACTCTCATATCTGACCTTTTCAATTAAACCTAGTGTCGTGTCTCAGAAATAACTTCCATAATTCTTAGCAAATTCTATGACACTTTTGAATCTGCAGTTGCTACATTTATACTCAAGTTGCTTCTGAGACACAACACAGCTAGGCAGGTGACACCTGCTGGTCTTTTTCCAGGGTCGTGAGCTAAACCGGAAGATGGGGACCTCAATTCGCCCTCGGAAAGTCGGGATCAACAAGCCAGGTCTTCAATTTGAGTGTAATGTGGGGCCATCTATTCATGTCTTCCTCCCACATGGCATTTCGGTAATCAAGATAGAATTTCTTTGAATCAGCAGGTGATAAGTGAATAATCTTCACACCAGAGGTAGAAATATCTTTTTTCACCTTTTCGACGACCTCTGTGAACATCCTGGCACCATCTA
This sequence comes from Deltaproteobacteria bacterium, assembly GCA_016930795.1. Taxonomy (GTDB): domain Bacteria; phylum Desulfobacterota; class DSM-4660; order Desulfatiglandales; family HGW-15; genus JAFGFY01. Next base: position 13,076 of record JAFGFY010000140.1, on the reverse strand, counting down.
TCTCCGCCTGAATCATCGCCCTGTTAAGAATGGCCTGCTGCTCAGGAGTAAGGCCCTTGTATGTCGCCATGTTCATGATCATCATCCCCCCGCATGAGCTGAAGGGTTCATTCAACATGGCTTTGGTGACTGGCGTAAGGCTGAAATCCTGAATCCCGGGAATACCGATATTGTAGCCGTCTATCGTGCCCCGTTCCATGGATGTGAAGTAATCGGGGAAGTCTATCGGTACACAGACAGCCCCCAGCTTTTCGATAAACATCCTGTTGGAGCCTCCCATCGAGGCAATCTTAAGTCCTTCCAAGTCCTTTAGAGACTCAATTTCCTTTCTCAGATAGAATACCGTTTGCACCTGTGCAAGCGAGGATAGAGAGGCGCCTAAATAATAGATGCCTTTTTTGGCGAATTGGTCCCTGTAGTACTTGAATGCCGGGCCATTTCGAAGTTCCATGGGGCTGTATTCCGCGCGGCCGATTGAACTCGAGCCGGGAACAAGGGCATCGCAAAATGGAGACAAAGCGCTTGCAATATCGACGGTGCCCCTCTTGACGGCTGCGGGAGCATCAGCTGAGGGGATTGCCTCCGGCCCCATGAGTCTGACTTTTATGGTGCCGTTGGACATCTCTTCTATGTTGTTGATGAAAAGACGAGCCCAATTCGATCCCGGAGGGATATCGGGCACAAAATTAACCAGAGACAATTGAAGTGACTTTTCCTTAGCGGCAGCCAGGTTCAAAAAAATAGATATAAACACGGCGGCTGACATCAAAAGGACCAATACTAAAGCGATCTTCTTCATTGTTCTACCCAGACGTTAGTCAGTATTTATGGTTATGTCTCATGAGATGAGAATATACACCTTATCATATATTCCGTCTCATACCGTATTGGAGAGAATCATGTCAAGAAACGATCAGCAATAATGAACCTCCCCGCCCTGAGCCTTGAGCCTTGTACCTTTCGAAGATCCCGGTTTATCGGGGGCGCCATGCACCTTTTTTCTTCACTTCATGAGAAGATCGGGCAACCATGTTGCCATCCCCGGGAAGACAAAAAGCAGAAGCAGACCGACGAAGAGAGCTGTCAGAAATGGCGTTACTCCTCTATAGACAAGCCATACAGATTCTTTTGTAATGCTCTTTACAACGAATACAGCAATAGCCACCGGTGGAATGATCACACCTATCATCAATGTGACGGCGATAACCATAGCAAACCAGAGGGGATCAAATCCTAGATCTAACACGACCGGGTGGAAAATCGGTGTGGCGAGAATCATAAAGGCAAGGTCATCTATGAAGGATCCGCCGAGTAGATAGACGAAAACAATCAGACCGATGACGACGAACGGGTGTACACCAAGGCTAAGCGTCCATGATGCCACAGCGAAAGGGATCTTGGACATGGCGATGAAATGACCGAGAACTGTCGATCCCGCGATAAGGAAAAGAACCATACAGGCCATGCGCAGTGATTCTGACAAGGATTTGACAAATCCTCTGAAATGGAGGTCCCTCTTCGCCACGGTCAATGCCAAAACCGCGATGGATCCTACAGCGCCTGCTTCGGTGGGCGTAAAGAATCCCGCCAGCAACCCTCCGATAACTATGACGAAAATGATCAAGGGCCCAATGATAAGCGGCACACCCTTCAAACGCTCCTTCCATCCGAACCTGGGGCCCTTTGGCGCAAGCGAGGGATTGATCTTGACCCATCCGACTACAACGAGAAAAAATAAAACGGCCATGATCAATCCCGGTACGATGCCTGCCATGAAGAGCTTCCCAATGGATTGTTCCGTGATCATCGCAAAGATGATCAGATTCCCACTGGGAGGGATGAGCATCCCCAAGGTACCGACACTGGCCACAACGCCTGTGGAGAGCTTCCGGCTGTAGCCGAATTTGTCCATCTCCGGGATAGCCACGCCCGAAAAAGTCGCCGCGGTGGCAAGAGTCGATCCGGAAATCGCCTTAAAAACCGTTGCGCCCAACACTGTAGCCAGGGCGAGTCCACCGGGCACATGGCCGACGAATTTTCGGGTTGTGCTGTAGAGCTTGTCGGCCATGCCCGAGTTGAAGGCAACCTGTCCCATAAGAACAAAAAGCGGGATGACGGTAAAAGCGTAGGAAGTTAAGGCCGAAAAGTAATCATTCGCAAAAAGATTGATCGCAGCATTGAAAGATCTGAGATAACCGAAACCCACAATGCCTATAATCGTCATGGCAAATGCCAGTTCAATGCCGGAGAGAAAGAGGATCAGTAGAGCGACAAGACCGATGCAGCCGACAGCTATCTCACTCATGCCTGACATCTCCTTCCTTCATACAATCCGCGACAAGAACCAGCGACTCAATATAACAGGCCCCGGATATGATATAGGCCACCGGGTAATAGGGGAAGCCAAGAACAGGGGTCATCTGCATGTGAATACGAAAGTCGATGCCCATTCTGAAAGTGGCATACCCAAGGAGCAGGAACAAGGCTATCACCATTAGACGAGTCATCACATGAAGTATAGTCCCGGCCCGGGAAGATACCCTTGATATAACAATGTCCACGATGACGTGCGCTCGTTCTCGCGAAGTGACAGGGAGCGCCAATCCAATCACCAGTCCGCCGGCGAAAGAAACCATCTCGTATGTGCCGGGAATTGGGCGGTCGAATATCCGCCCGACGATATCACAACCGGTAATCACCAGAATCAACACAAGAACAACCCCTGCAAAGATCTCCATCCAGTGACTGATCCGGTCTGATAGACGTATCAAGACTCTTTTTTTCATGACGATTCCCTGCTACTGGTTTTTCTTGACCCAGTTCCTGCAAAATTCCAACACATCAGCCGCTGGTATTCCCTTTGCGGATTTTTCTCTGACATATTCATCATAGACGGGGACAACCCTCTCAACCCATCTCTCCTCCTCTTCAGGACTCAGTGTAAAAGTCGTATGCCCCTCTGATTTAAGGGTAGTAATGGCGTCTTTTTCTTTCTCATCCCAGAGTTGGCTCATCTTTTCCAGGTATTCTTCCGACATGTCATCTATGATTTCCTGCACATACGAGGGAAGAGATTTCCACTTATTCAAGTTCATCACAAAATAGCCGCTGTTAACATAGGATGTTCGAGTATTTAGGGTTGTGTACTTTAAGAACTCTCCCCACTTGAGCTGGGCGAGTGCATCTGAGATAACGATAGCTCCATCTGCGACTCCCTTGGACAAGGCATCATAAACATCGGTGGGGCCAAGCGCTAGCGGTACGGCTCCGAGGGCGGCGGTCACCCTAGTCGTTGTTCCCCCCACGGCTCTTAGTTTTGTTCCCTTCAGTTCTTCAAGGTTCCTTATGGGATTTCTGGTCTGAAGGTACGCGGGGGGAGAAGACAACATGAACAGCACTTTGACGTCTGAAAGTTCTTCCGGCCTAAAGGTCTTGAACAGCTCCATAGATAACATGCTGGCCTTATACCCGCTCTTAAGCCCAAGAGGAAGATCCATCACCTCCATGAAAGGAAATCTGCCGGTGGTCGCTCCCATTGGTCCAAAACCGATATCGATAATCTCCTTTACCACTGAATCATAGGTCTGTGATGGTGTGGTAAGAGTAGCTCCAGGATGAAGATTGACCCTAACCCTTCCATTTGTCCTTTTTCCGACCTCATCACACCACTCTTGGAGCATGATGGTCAACCTATCTGTAGAGGGCGCAAAGGTCGATAATTCCAGCTTAATGGTTTTATCTGGAGCACAGGCGAATCCACAGATCAAAGACAGACAAGCCAGTAAGACCTTGTCACGAATTCGATTCCTTATCTTCACAACATTTCCTCTTTTCTTTGAAACACTTGTTGTTTGTTTGACGTTCGGACAAATCTACCTCTTTTTCTTACCGTTTTCCAGATATTTGACCCATTCCTCCATTGACAAGAACAGATGGCCGGACATATACTGCATCCATTTTATGTGTAGTTTGAAGCAGTTAGAATTTGATCATATGAAGGCATACAGAACGAACACCTTGCGTCCGATTCATGGACCTTTGAGATTGAGAGGTCTTACACCCCTATGGATGATATGACTCATTTCCTGAAAAATGGTAATCAACTTCTCAGCATTGTGAGCCGAGGGTCCAATATTCTGGGATATCTGGTTATTGATTCGCTGGTGGCCGGCAGGTCATGCGGCGGCCTGCGCCTCTTGCCTGACGTCGACGAATGGGAAATGAGACAATTGGCAAGGGCTATGACCCTGAAGTACGGCTTTCTCGGACTTCCTCAGGGTGGAGCCAAGGCGGGTGTGCGCGGGGATCCCGAAGGACCTTTGACGGAACGTCGAAAGCGCCTTATGGAGTTCGGCGAAGCCATCGCGCCGTTGCTTCAAAACCGCATTTATGTCCCTGGTACAGATATGGGGACAGATATCGACGACATCCGATATATGCTCAAGGGAGTAGGGGTACCGATCAAATATCGAGAACTTCGCAAAAACGATTCAGGCTATTATACGGCCGTATCTGTTTTTACGAGTATTAAACAAGCCGTTCGGCATTTAAGGAAAGATCTTTCAAAGTGTACTATCGCGATTGAAGGGTATGGAAAAGTGGGCAGCGCACTGGCAGGGTTGCTGCAGGACATTCATGTTAGAGTCGTCGCGGTCTCCACCTCCAAAGGGGCGATTTATAATCCCCAAGGTCTTGACATCAAAGTGTTAACGGAGCTGACAGCCAATGCAGGAAGTCAAGCCGTGAATCTCTACACTGACGCAAAACATATTGAGCCTAAAGAGTTGTTGGAGCTTCCTGTTGACATCCTCTGTCCATGCGCCCGCCATGCTAGCGTGAATAGAAAAAACGCTGATCTCATTTCCGCCCATATCATCTGCTCTGGTTCAAACAATCCCGTGACGCCGGAGGCGGAGGCTGTATTGTCTAACAAAGGAGTGCTATGCCTGCCTGACTTTGTAACGAATTGTGGCGGTGTTTTGGGCGGGACCATGGAATTTGCATCTATTAGGAAGAACAAGATCGCTAGGTTTATCGATGGAAACTTGGGTTCTCTTGTCGCCCGGCTGTTAGAGAAGGCTGAGTCTCAAAACCTGCGCCCTCGAGTCATCGCGACACGGCTCTCATGGCAGCGCTCTGAGGAAGTGCGTAGAAGGGCTGCCAGACCTACTCCATTAGCCAAATTGTTTTCACTCATGTTGAGTCTATATCGTCGCGGTCTTATTCCCGGACCGATAGTCGCTCATTTTTCGTTGCCTTACTTCAGGAACCTGTTGACTCTCGACATTTAAGCCTTCCCTACAGTCCAATTCTTTGTTCGAGGGAGATTATGAAACTTGATGAGACGATTAAAGGGAGACGGTCCATCAGAAAATATCAGGATGTTGAGATCCCTGATTCTGTCATTGAGGAATTGCTCGATCTAGCCTTGCATACCCCATCTTCCATGAATGGACAACCCTGGCATTTCATCGTCGTCAGAAGGCAGGAGACAAAAACCAAACTCGCGGAGATCAAGAACCGATATTGTCCCGTGGAAAAGCAAATGTACAGGGCTGATTTTTTGAAAGATGCCCCTGTGATTATCGTCGTTTGTGTGGACAAAAACAAATCATATGATCGAGAAGTTGAAAATGCGGTCCTAGCAACCCTGAATATCCTATTAGGGGCCTTTAGCAGAGGTATTGGAACGGTGTATATGTCCGCTTATAAACCTGACGATTCAAGAATTTCGGAAGAGATCAGAAAGGCCTTACGTATTCCCATGAGTATCGCCCCAATCACCATAATCCCTTTAGGGTATCCCGATGAGACGCCAGAACCAAAGACCATAAGAGACATCAAAGGAGCGATCTCATATGAATCTTATTGATCAAGAGGCCCTGTGTTTTAGAAAACATATCGATTCAGAATATGAACCTGGGAAGAGTATTGTCCTGAGATATCTGGAAGCGTTCAAATTTGGTGCCACTCCCGATGAAGATTCAAACATCAAAGGTTGGTTGAGAAAAACAAGCATTCAAGAAGGTTCAAGGATTCTCCCCTTACTCACCTACCGAGATGTCTCCATCTCTCTTCTTGATGAAACGTCTTTCATGCATACGAAAACATTGAAGTCGATTGACGGCTGTATCACAATTGCTCATTGTAAATCCAGAGGATATGATAGCGTCGTCTTCGAGTCCGGTGGGAATACGGGTACGGCATTGACCCGCTACGGCCAAAAATCGGATCTGGAGACGTTTTTTTTCCTTCCGGAAGACAACCTATTCCTGCTTGAAAGTGAGGCCTTCAAGCATCCAAAATCTCATTTGATCTCTGTCAAAAATCCGGGAATGGTCAAGGAAGCGGTCTCTAAGTTTTCAAAATGGAATGATGTTAGGCATATTCCCGAAACATCATGGCGTTATCAGGCTTCCATGTTTAGGGGAGCATTTATCCTCGAATATATGTTACAAGAAGAGGAGTTTGACTGGATTATCCAAACAATCAGCGCAGCCTTTGGCCCTATCGGGATTTACCGAGTTCTCTGTCATTTTGCTCATGAATTGGAGGAACTCCCTAGCTTTCTGGGAATACAACAAGAGATGAACTGTCCCATGTATAAGAATTGGGAGGGTCAGGAAATAGGGATACAGTCTAAACCCATCTCATCCACAGAACAGCTTCTTACAAGGGTCATGTATGATATTACGCCCCGCTCTTACGGAACTCTTGGTCATCTAAACCACCTTCTCACAGAGACCAGAGGAGATTTGGAGACCATAAACCATGATGAATATAGAAATTTCATGGCTCAACGTTTTGACGACAAAGGTATTCTCGAGCTTCTCCTGGAAAGAGGGATTGTTATTACCACCAATGAAAAAGAAGTACTGGAGAAGACTGGACTGCTTGCACTGGCTGGGACGATTAAGGCTATTGATCAGGGGAGAATCCCAAAAGGGAAGAAAGTATTATGCTGTCTCACCAGCGGTGTGAGTCAAGCAGACGGAAAAGCAGAACCTGAATATAGAATAAGCCGTTTAGATCGGGATCTTAAAAAATACATAAGCACTTTATAAGAGTCTTTGATGATAATATCTCCAAAGGATACATGTGTCATTATAAGGGATACCACCCTGCGGGAAGGTTTAGATACACCCCATGTCTCGTTCAGTAAGAAAGAGAAGCTTCGCATCGTACAGGGGTTGATCAAAGCAGCAGTACCGGAAATCGAGATAGTTGCTCCGAGTTGCGTTTTTGATGATCTGGAAATGGTCAAGAGAGTCAAGGATGAAGGCCTTGAAATAAAGACTTCGGGCCTGATTTATGCTTACAGTCCCGTTTGTGAAGAAGAGGTGGAGGCCGCGAGCAAGTACCTCGACCGACTTGATCTCCTCATGCCGGTCTCTTTTGCAAGGAAACCTTATGAGCGAGAGGAAAAATGTCGCAGGCTCTTTCGTTTACTCGAGACGGCAATAGACCTCCAAGGGGATGTGGGGGTTGGCTTCCCTCATTCGACTCAGACGGAACTCGATTTCCTTGTGGAGATCAGCGAGGAAAGCGAGAAGCGAGGAGCCTCCCGCGTGACCCTTTATGATACAAACGGTTGTGCGGACCCTTTTCAGATCTATGCCCTCATCAGCACCATAAGGAAGAAAATCGACGGGATGATCTTTTTTCACGGGCACAACGATCTTGGCTTGGCCGTGGCCAACTCCCTCTCAGCTGTAAAAGGCGGGGCTGACGGCCTCGATACAACCATCAATGGGCTCGGTGATCGGGCGGGGAATGCCTCTTTTGAACAGGTGGTTATGGCGCTTCATCTGAGAAATATCTACACACACGTGAACCTGAGTCAGGTGGTCATGCTATCGAAAATCGTTGAAGAGTTCAGTGGCGTGCTCGTGTCTAAGCTCGCGCCGGTCATTGGGGAGTATGCCTTTTGCCACAAATCCCCCAGCCATCTGGAAAAACCTGATCTCTTTGAGGCCTTCGACCCCGAGATCATTTGTCGGTATCGTGAATTGAGCGAACCAGAGTAACTTACATTTTGATAATAGAACGATGTATTATGAAAGAAAATGGCCGTGAACGATATAAACAGCAAACGGGCTGACGTCATCCTCTTTAATCCCGCTCCGCGCAGGGGATATCAACCCCACAGACGTGTGGAACTCCCCTTGAACCTCCTTTTCTCGTCAACTCCGCTGGTGCATTCCGGATACAGTGTTCGAATCATCGATCAGTTTGCCGACCCCAAATGGAAAGAGAAGCTATTCGATGCCCTAAGAGAGAAACCACTCTGCTTCGGGGTTTCCTGCATGACTGGCCCCCAGATTATTCGCGCTTTGCAAGTGAGTCAACGCGTTAAAGACAGATACCCGGATGTGCCTGTGATATGGGGAGGCATACACCCGAGTCTACTACCTGGGCAGACTCTTGAAAACCCGTTGGTGGATATCGTGGTCATCGGAGAAGGGGAGGCCACGTTGCTGGAATTGGTGAAAGCCTTGGAAGGCGACAGTTCCCTCGACCAGGTTTCCGGCATTGCCTACCCTCAAAACGGACACCTCCGTTTTACGGAACCACGCCCTTTTGTGGATCTCAATAAGCAACCACCCCTGGCCTATCATCTTGTGGATATGGATCTTTACCGTCGACGGATTTTCGGCTCAGATCACGTCAGCTTCAATTCAAGCCGTGGTTGTGTGCATCAATGCGCCTTCTGCTACGATTCCATTGTACACAAACGCAAGTGGCGGGCCATGGCCCCAGAGACCGTTGTGGAAAATCTGAAACGTGTGATCCGGGACTATGATATTCATGGATTCAATTTCACGGACGATAATCTTTTCGTCAATATGAATCATGCCTACCAGGTTATGGAGGAAATCGCACGGGCCGATCTCAATATTCGCATCGGGAAGCTTCATATCCGTGTTGATACCATTAACAAAATGGACAAGGACTTTCTCGATCTGCTCGTCCGCGCAGGAATAGAACGCCTCACTATTGGTGTGGAATCGGGCAATCAGCGCATCTTGGATCTCATTAAGAAGGATCTCACTCCTGAGCAGGTCCTGGAGGCCTCTCGAAAGTTGATTGACCATCCTATCGTCCCCGTGTATCTTTTTATGATGGGTTTACCCACGGAAACCCCGGACGAGCTTCGACAAAGCATTCAACTTGCCCGGCAACTATTGAACGAAAATCCCAGGGCAAGTAAGAGTTTCAACATTTATACACCCTATCCTGGAACCGAGCTTTACAGCCTCGTGGTCCGTTCCGGGCTCCAAGAGCCGCGGCGTTTGGAAGACTGGGCACCCTTGAACTATCGATATGTTCACGAAGAATCTCCATGGATATCCAAAGAGATGAAGAGACTCATTGGGGCATTAGATCTTCCTCTCATGTTGATGGGCAAAGGGCATTTTTATAAGAAGACAAATCCCATGGTAGTGGCTCTGTCCAGGTTGTATCAACCTTTGGCTCACTACCGGATAACCCACCTTGACGGACGTTTTCCTGTTGAAACGAAGTTACTTAGGGGCTTGGGACTTTTTGGAAGAAACGATTAGACACAATTTCTTTTATCCTCAGGCGCATTAAGAATGAAGCCTCGATACATAAAACATTGGAACAAAACCGCCGATAATTGGCGTCAAACAGATCAGCAGAAGCTGCTGCGTTCTTTCAGTGATCTCCTCAATCTTAGCCTGTTTGACGGCTGGCTCCCTTCTACAAAGAAGGCTGAACGCTTATTGAAGACGGATCTGTTTGACGAATCATTGACAGAAGGTCTGTGTCCTTTATTGTTTGAGCGCGCAAATGATGTTATTTGCATAGACCTTTCCATTTCCACAGTTATTTCCGCAAAAAACCGATACCCCCTCCTTCATGCTGTCGTAGCGGATGTTCAACATTTGCCCTTTGCCCCGGGGACTTTTGATGTTATTGTTTCCAACTCAACCCTGGACCATTTCAAGACATCGGCGGATGTTATTGCCAGTCTGAAAGGCTTGAACTTGGCGATGCGGAATGGGGCACAACTTTTGGTGACGCTTGACAATAAGACGAACCCGATCATCTGGCTGAGGAACCTGCTCCCATACAAACTCCTTCATAAATTGGGGTTTGTCCCCTATTATGTCGGCGCCACGTTTAGTGCTCATCGCCTGAAGAGAGTGCTTAGAGAGTTGAATTTCTCAGTGCTCGATACGGCGGCATTCTGGCATTTTCCCCGCGTCATCATGGCTGGAATAGCCCTGATCATTCATCAATTTGGTTCAGAGAAATTAGGACATGGATTGTTTAACATTTTCCTATCGTTCGAAAGTCTCTCTAAACTGCCGACAAGATATATAACCGGACAATTCGTTGCAGCTAGAGCAATCAAGCGTTCGGGATAAATGGTCGATCTTTTCCAACAGTAAATTCTAAAAGGCTTGTTCCCGGTAAGGTAACCGAAATCCTAAGGGGCCGATTGCGAATGAGTGACAAATGGCGAACCTTCTAATCATGATGCCTAAACGCGCGGGGTAGTGACAATGGCAGATCTTTCACAGAAATACAAACTACTCAAGGGGCTGTGCAATGGCGAGTATGCCCGCACCGGGCCGTTCTTCGTGACCCTGGACCTGACCCGTCGTTGCAACCTTCACTGTCTGGGGTGCCGTTTCCATTCTAAGGAGGCGGAAGAACCTCTTACCGGAGACCAGGAGATTCGGGATTTTCCTTTTGGATGGGCCGAAAGACTCTTCTCCGAATTAAGTCAATTGAACACACGGACAATGTTCTTCATGGGAGAGGGCGAACCCTTTATCTACCCCCGCATATTCGACATCTTTCGCTTAGCCAAAGACTACGGATTTTACACAACGGTCACCACCAATGGCACCCTGATAGATGAGACAAAGGCAGAGCGTGTCATTGACGCTGGCTTGGATGAGATGCATGTCAGCCTCTGGACAGATTCCCGCGAGGACTATGCCATACAATACTCGGGGACAGATCCCGAGAACCTTCAACGAGTAATCGATGGAATGAGGATCCTATCATCACTAAAAAAAGAAAAGGGCTCACAAACCCCTCGTATCGTCTTGACGAATCCCATCAATCGTTTCAACCACCAAAAGGTGGATGTGATGTTCACACTCGCCAAGGAGATTGGATGTGATGCCATATCCTACACGCCCTTTAAAACGAATAGGGGAAAGCTCGCCCGCTACGCTCTATCTGAGGATCAGCAAAAGGATTTGTGCCATCACATGATAGGGCTTAGGAAACAGATCAGGACGAACTCCCTGGGAGACAACATCCGCAGACTACTGGCGCGCTACCGATTCAATCCCGCCAGTCATGAGGTACCCTGTTACATTCACTGGTTTCATTCTCGCATAAAGGTGGATGGAAGTGTCTTGAGTTGCGGCCGATCCGAACGCATCCTGGGCAGCCTGAAGACGGAGAGTTTTACGGATATCTGGAATGGAAACGCCTACTGCATGGAGCGAAGAAAGATGCTGTCTCCAAGCGGTGTTACCTATAGAAATGAAATCTGTGATTGCGAGCACTGTAGCTTTGTGGAAGATAATATGGCGATACACAGGAGAGTCAAATACTTGATCCCCGTCCTTTCCTTCTTAAAAGGAGGCCATAGAAGAGGACCGAATGCCGTTTCATAGGAAATGATTTCATGTCTCAAATCATTGTCGGTACGTCAGGATTTTTTTATAAGGATTGGAAAGGTATCTTTTATCCCCTTGGAACAGAACAAAACGATTTTCTGGAATATTATTCACGGCATTTCAGTGGGGTTGAACTCAATTTTTCATATTATCGATTGCCGGAGGCTAAATACTCCAGGAATTTGATCAAAAAATCCAAGAAGAAACTCGGATTCTCCATAAAGGCTTTCCGTGGAATGACCCATGATATTTCGCAAGACTCTATGGGGTCCATAACAGATCTTTTCCTGGACGGGATCAACCCTTTTATGGAGGAAGGCCTATTGGGCGCCATCCTTCTTCAATTTCCCCAGTCTTTTCATTATACGCCTTCCAACAGAAGATATCTTAAATCCTTGATTAATAGACTGGCCGCTTATCCCCTTGTCGTTGAATTCAGACAAAAGGAATGGATTCGGGAGTCAGTTTTTAAAACGCTAAAAGATTTGAAAACGGGATTTGTTTGTGTTGATGAACCGTCTCTGCCATCCCTTATTCCGCCCATATTCAAATACACATCCAATCTGGGTTATATACGCTTTCATGGCCGGAATAAAAGGAATTGGTATGGCACGGATTCAACAAGACGATATGATTATTTATATTCCGAAGAAGAGCTATATGAATGGGTTCCAAGAATAAAGGAAATCGCGGGGCATGTGGACAAACTTTATGTATTTTTTAACAACCATGCCAAAGCCCAGGCCCCAAATAATGCCCAAATGCTCATCAAACTGCTGGAATAAACTTTAAAAAGGTTTTTTCTTTCCCGTTAAAATGCTCTTTTGGTGTCTGGAAGAAAAGGAAACAGAGAAAGGAAATCTGAGAAATGACCGTCACGTCAAGACCAGAAGTGGTGGCTGGCGAAGGCGTGTCCAGACCCTGATTTCAGATAACGTTCGAATCTTTGGGCCTGTCCTAGGGTTTTAAAAACGATGTAGAGCCTCAATTTCCAGGGCCTCATTTCGGCCATGTGGCTACATTAACCAGCATTGTGTTCCTTTAGACGTCTTTTAAGGTTGGAAGTATGTCCGATGTAACGTTCACCTGGTTTGGATACACATTATAGCAAGCCTGGGCAGGGTCGTGATCCATCGCATTGAAACCCAACAGAATACGGATATCGGAAACTCTAACCGATGTTCTTATGCGGTGTAGCCGACTTTTTACTACGTTATCTTCAGTTAAGGTTGGCGACAAAAACGATAGGTTATCGAATGCAATATTCGGTAACGGCGGCGTCTGCGGCGAGCAAAGCAAGTCCGTCAGCTCGCCGAGTTTAGAATTATTCCTCTTTATTTCTTTCTTATATCTTTTAAATAGATCGCCTTTGAAGGCCCATCTCCAACAGTTCTTTCATCGATTTTG
>JAFGFY010000139.1 GCA_016930795.1 Deltaproteobacteria bacterium | reverse complement strand
CTCTTTGGGGGCGGTTACGGGCTCAGGCGTCTTTTGGGTGGTGGAACTGAAAAGAGATCCCCATGCCCCCTTCGAATCTGTGCAGCAGGTATTTAATATTCAAGTTCATTCTGAGACACAACACTAGCGGATACCGGGAATTAGTGAATGGCCTTTTTGATTTCCGCGAGATGTCTCTTGGCCAGGGCCATGATTTCCAACGCATAATCCAGATTATGAACGCCATTGGATCCGTCTTTCACAATAATGGAAAGATTGGCCCTGATATCATCCAGCTTTGCCTTCAATTCCCTATTTAGAAGATTCGGGTCCTTTTTAAGCGCGGCCTCGACGGTTTTCAGGTCAGCTTGAATGGGGTCCATGGTTTCCTTGTACCATGCTTCCCAGTCCTTTATCTGAATGGCGCGCATTTTCCGGTCTTTAACCTCATGACAATCCGAGCATGAGTCTGTACGGCTTTCCGCCAAATCGGGATCATCCGGCCGAAGCACTTTCATGAGATGGTTACCCTCCGTCATATGGCACGAAAAACAGGGGATCGCGGTATGAAGGCTTCTGGTCTCCTCGATCCCCTTGGCTCCGACGCCTTTTAGCACTTCAGCCTGGAAGTGGCAAGCGGCGCAAAGTTTCTCCGGTTTCATAACCAGTTGAGACGAATTATCGCGCTGATGGGGGCTGTGACAGGCCACACAGGATACCGGTCCAGTCCAGTCTTTCCCATTGATTTGAATATTCCGGTCATGCGCCTTCCCGTGACCGGAGGCCAGCCACATGTTGTAAGTCAACGACGGATGGATATCGTCGGCAGGCGGAGGGAGTCCCTCCGGATCGACTGGAATCAGTTTCAGTCCCGCGAGTTCGGAGAGTCTCATTCCAGGCTGATATCCTGTCATCCATGTGCCATTATCACCGGACTGATTGCCGCTGTGACACCTACCGCAGATATCGGCTGATTGACTCAAAACAATCCTATCGGTGTCTCCCTCATGGGCTGCGTGCTCGCGTCCGGGACCATGACAGGCCTCACATCCCACGTCATTTTCCTTCGGTCCCTGGTCCGAAGCATTCATGCCTGTGGTATGGCATCCGCTACATACCAGCGACGTATCCGTAGAGGGCTTGAATAGGCTCGCGTGTTTTGAAGATTTCCAAGCATTGTATTCATCTGTATGGCAGGGCAGGCAGGCACTGGACCCCGCATACTCGGAGGATTCATTCTCAATGCCTGTCGAAGTCACAGCCACAAGGAACAAGGTGATACACGCTGGAACAGCCATTGCTCTTTTCAGCTTCATATTTCCTCCTTGCCCGGATCCGGAAGCGGTCTACCACGCGGGTTTGCCGCAGTGGAAGCTCTCGGCTTTGTTGGGGTCACCTTTGCCGTCGTAGATCGCCACCTCCGGATATTCACATACCGGCCGGGTCTTATAGACACGGGGGCCGTCGGTATAGGAAGCGGTAATCTGATCGGGCGCGATACCATCTTCTCGCCACTTCCGGAGCGCATCCATCGCACCGAAAGTGCCTGGAAACATGGCCGGGCACATGCCTATATCCGGTACCATAAAAAGGCGGAAGAAGTCATCGATTTCCTCCTCTCCCCCCATGGTCTCAGAGACCTTGTCGTGGTATTCGGTAATCGTACGCGGCGGTACCCAGGTTTCGTTCCAGGACTGGTAGACCAGGAGTTTCCCGCCAGCTTTCTTAAAGGCTTCCAGGTCCGGCGATATGGAATTAATGACGGAGCCCAGACGGGCATCGGTTCTTCGAGTATCCACCTCAAGATCAAAGGTTCGCCAGTCCCATTCAGGGTCTTCAAAGGCAATGTATTTGAAAAAATCGTTGTTAATGAACAGTGGTTCCGGGCCTTCGATCATGGCTCCCCAGAGGAGTTCGCTGCCCGGCTCAAAGCCTGAATAGATCTGCGTGCCGTCGGCAAACTTGGCGCCTTCGTAGAGCCGACGCGCGGTATTCACCTGGGCCGCGGTCAGGCATGAGTCCTTGTCCGGGCCGATGCATTGAATGGTCACCGGGTCAAAGTGGCACCGGGTCGGATCCTCAATAGCGTCGTCATTGACACCATCCAGCTCGTCACAGGCATCCAGAACCGCCCGGTTGAGCATCGCGTATTTGCTCGGGGGAATATAACCGGGGACATTCGTTCCATCTTTCAGGGCCACCCAGCTCAGGTATTCGGAACCCGTCTGTAGGTATGTAAGATGGAATGCCGGATCCCCGGACAGAATACCGTCGTAATCCTTTGGATAACGCTGGGCCTCGACCATACCTTGGCGCCCCCCGTTGTGACAGCCGTCAAAGTATGAATACCGCGGCGGTCTGCCGTAATACGCTTCGATAAGATGCTTGGCGATTACCGTAGTCTCGTGCACGGCCCGATGCGTCCAGTCGACGAGCCTTTCCGGATGTCCCAGGGCCCATTTATGACCGGGGTCCTGGTGCCCGGTATCCGTGGAGGCCGTCGCGTATCCCTGCGCCAGAGAAGAAGCCAGTCCCGCATATTTGATCGCCCCTTCGAAAGCGGGATTGCCGGTCATAAGAAACCGGTCGTTCCAGACATCGGCCGGAGGCAGCCAGACTTCGAATCCGACGTGTGAATTTTTGACTGGTTCGACATACCCGATCACACGACAAAACGGCGCGCTGACCTTCAAGCCCGAAGGAGTACCGAATACTCCGGGTGTTTTGGGTGGCAAAAACCCAAGCGGATCATTCATAAAGACTGCCGTACTGATTGTGACATTCTTAAGCTTCTGTTTGACCAGATCCTCACATGACCGCTGGGCCGACGACGTTGGCGTAATGATCAAAAAACAGACAGACAGAATCAGGCCGCTCAATGCAATGCGATGCGTGTTCATATCGGTGTCCCCCTTTTTATGTGGTCGAAGAGAGAATACCACGGATTTTCCCGTGGATGGAGGAGCCTTTCTCGTCTCTGCGCCGAGGCAGAGACAGGATCGGCTCTAAGTGAGTGATAGCAGTAAGCCCTCCGGGTTTAAACAGAGGGGCCTATGGATCAAAAAGCATAAAAACATAACCCTTATGTGTCAAGACAAATAACAGGCGCCATATCGTGGATGGCGTTCTTTCTTGCTCCACCACCCGGATCAAACCTTTCTACTGATCCGCGAATGGATTGATACAGGGCATGAGGATCAAAGTTCCTCTCATTCGAACCAGTGGTCGAATTCAGCCAAATGATGTACAGATCTAAACAAGGCGAGTGGCCATGGCATCATTTCGAAATGCATTTTGCCATCCCAGGCCGAGCGTTCTCCATAATAAAAGAGTTTGCGGAAATAAATCTCCTTCTAGCTGAGAGATGCATGGCTGTGTGCGGCTATGGTCTAACACATTGATATTGTGTGGTTTACTGCATTGTGTGTGGCATTCAGGTAAATGCGCGAGAGTCAAAAATGACTTGTTGGGAGGCTGGAATAAGGGAGAAATGAAAAATATGAAAACCCCCTACCCATTCACGAATCCATTGGCATCTGTTGTGCATAAAAGCATAGAGAACGCACCCCCCAGCTTGTCCATCCTCCAATGTCCATCCCTGAAGCAGCCTGCTATGGAGGATGGACAGGCCAACCGTCCTCCATTTCGGCCTCCTCGACCCCTTGACTGGCTCGGGATGGGCAAGCTCGGAACAGGCGGCGATAAACTGTCATGGACGGTGGGCTGCGAAGACAGACTGAAAAGGTCTTCAGATTTGAAGATTGTTGCTGAAGATATCAAGACGAAATCCATTTGGAGAGGGCGTTTTTCAAAGGTCTCGGAATGTCGATCAGAGAGTAATGAAAAGTGCGTAGTGATTATCTCAGAGTAAGTGCAGTGCTTGTCTGCTGCGATGAAGAGGATAATGTTGAGCGATGCCTCGAGAGTCTGGCATGGGCAGACGAAATCATTGTGGTAGACTCATTTAGTCAGGACAGGACGGTGGAGTTGTGCAGGAAATACACGAACAGGATATTCCAGCGGGAATGGTCGGGAATGGTTCAGCAAAGAGCCTATGCGGTTTCTTTGGCACGAAATAAATGGGTATTTGCCATAGATGCCGATGAAGTAGTCACTGAGACACTTCGTGATGAGATTTTGAAAAGGCTGTCTGAAGATAAAAACAAAAACAGCGGCTACTACATCAGGAGGCATTCCCACTACTTGGGAAAATGGATTAACCACGGGGGTTGGTATCCGGATTTCAAGCTTCGACTGTTTAGAAAAGACAAGGTCCACGTGGGGGGTGAAAATCCCCATGATAAATGCTTTGTCCATGGAAAAACGGCCAGACTCAAGGGAGAGATGATCCACTATCCCTACAAGGATATCTCTCGGCAACTGTGCACTATCGATCATTACTCCGATATCGTGTCGGAAAGACTCTTCAAGAAAAATTCAGCCTTTCCTCTATTCAAGATGTATATCAAACCACCCGTGAAGTTCCTTGAGACCTATATCTATAAACTCGGTTTTTTGGATGGTTTGCCCGGTTTCCTGATCTCTGTTTTATCCTCCTATTATGTTTTCATGAAGTATGCGAAGCTTTGGGAAAAAAGAAGAACCATCAGGCACAGATCCGCGCAAGTGATTCCGCAGATTTCTTCCAAAGCCGCGACATCTCCTGAGTGGATACACGCAAGGCGTGTATTATCTCCTCCACTTGAACATTGAATGTTTAAAGTCTCACTCTAGCGCGTATCTTGTTTTCCGCTTTCTTTTTCTCCAAGATGGCCTTTCGGGCTTTTTCAAAGATATCCGTGCCCTGCTCAACTGTGAGGTCCCCTCGCTCGATTTTGAGACACAGTCCGATTCTCAGCGCGTGAAGGACCTGAATGTCCGAATCATTGGGGTATTTTTCGATGAGCTCCTCCCATTCTTCCCATGATTCAGGATCAGAGCAATAGTCTTCCGCGGCGATTGCCGGCAGGTTGGCAAACAAAAGGGCAAAGATAAGAAGTGACACAAGGTAAGTGTTTCGTGTGGTCATGCGGTCTCCAGAGTGTCCAAATTGAAAATATCAGCAATTTTTGTGCCATGCTTTGAAAGGCCTAAAGACGAATCGGGAAAGGATTACAGGAAAACCTCACGGGTAAATCCATGATCTTCTGTGAAGGCGGATAGACAGGAATAGCCTTGCTTTCCGAGGATTGTCACGTCACGCTTATGGAAGCTAATTGGACTCTCAATAGAAACATCTATAGAAATCAACAGACATTTCAAGGCTGAACCATGTGGATATTTGGATAAGCAAGTGCAGATTTTTGTAACTTGGGGGCAGAACAATTACTGATATTTTGGCAGGCTTTAGTGAGAAAGGGGACGCTGTTAAGTTTTTAGGTTTATTGACTGAATCATGTTAAGATCAGGGAGGTGCAGGCTGGCAACTTTAAAACCTAACAGCGTCCCCTTTCTCATGATCACGCCTGATCCTGTATTTCGCTCTGTCTCCTTCTGCAAATACAAGCTCAATATCCT
>JAFGFY010000138.1 GCA_016930795.1 Deltaproteobacteria bacterium | reverse complement strand
CCTGGGGCACGGATGGCGGGCCAATAATACCATCGGACGCGCTGTGAGGCTGTGCATGAACAATATAGGCCATATAAGACCGGGAAAGCTTGATACGGCATTAACCGGCAGGGCGTCATCTCATACTTTTTATGTGCTGGCTGAAAATGATGAATTAAGTCCCTGGGCCCCTTTTCACACTGTGCGAGGTTACCGGGCGGAAGACAGTTGTGTTACAGTGTCCGGTATAGGGATGATGGGCAGCGATTTCGATATTTACGGCGGCGGAACCGGAGGCGCCTGGAAAATTGACGATGTTATAGATAGAATTATTAAAAGAATTGCTCCCAACCGCAGTATGTTTGGAGGAGCTTTTGCCAGACCTTTAAACTATGTTTTCGTATTGAGTCCCGATACGGCAATGGAACTGAAGAAACGGGGCTTTACTAGACAGAGCTTTCAGGATTACATTATCGACAAAACATCCGTACCCTATGAGGAGTTGAGCGAAGCTGAGATAGAGGGTCTCAAAAAGAGGCTTTCGGTAAAGTCCGAAGCCTGGGGAGGAACCGGTAATATTCCTGAAGATCGCATACCTGTGTTCTGGGAAAACCTTAAACCCGGAGGCAAATTACCTGCTGTCGTTTCCCCGGACAATCTTAACATTTATGTATCGGGTGATGTTTCAGGCTATAATCTTGGATCGCTTTATCTGCTTGGGGGCCACTCGATTAGACCTATTCGATAAAGAAGACGAATTATAGAATCAGGTCATAGCATCTCCTCATTGGCGGCGCCCAACGGCGCCGCCAATGAGGTGTTGACCCTAACTCCATATAACCTATCTGTCAAAAAGAGGATTCTTATCAAAAAATCATATCAAACAAAGAGATTAGGATAACAGAAAGGGCCGGCTTATCGATATATTCTCAGAAATCGAGTATGAGATTGGGAAGTGAAAAGAAACGATTAATATCTCCGATGAATACTAACGGAATAAAGATACGTATAAGAATTTTGAATGAAAGGAGAATAAAATGGCATTGGAGTTCACCAAAAAAGAGGCGAAACAATGGGCTAAGGAAAATTTGATGGGATTAGAGGGCGTTATTCATGCGTCCTATACCCCGGATCTCTCCGGACTTGACGAGGAAGGCATCAGGTGGGACGTTCAATACCTGATAGCCAACCAGTTGAGCTGTATACTCTGCGCTGTCGAGGCCAGTGCAATGACTTTCGAAGAGCGAAAACAATTTGTGGAGATAGTATGTGACGAAGCCAAGGACAAGATCCATGTGTCGATGACCATATTGCAGAACACCGTCGAGGAAGATATTGAGATGATGCACCAGTTCGAGAAGGTCGGCGGTACATTTATTTTACTTGGCCATCCTGTCCAGTTTTATCCGAGGTCCCCGGAGGAAATATACCGGCAGTACAAATTGATGTGCGACTCGACCAACCTGGCCGTAAATTTCTATGCCGGCAGACTCCATGTAAGGAACATGCATCCAAGCTATTTCCCGCTGGATACCCTACAACAGATAGCCGATATACCGAATGTGGTTGGGATGAAGCTTTGTGGCGGTGGCCCCATTGGCTTTATGGTCGAGTCTTTCCGGCTTATAGGTGATAGGGTGCTGGTGAATGATCCCGTGCAGACCAATTGGCCCATAACAATCCCTCAATACGGTCAGCAGTGGGCAGGCGCCGGCCCATACGACATTTTTCAGACCGCAGATAATCCCCGCATGGTGAACCTGTTCAACACCTTTGTTGAGGGTAAAATAGATGAAGCGATGGAGATGTACTGGGATTTTATGAAAGGTATGCCGGGCGGCGGTTCGATGGGTGGAGGAGCGGATTCCTATTTTCATACTGGGATCGTCAACACCCTACCTGATAAATATTTCCAATGGTTACTCGGCGGTAATGGCGGCATGGTGAGACAGCCGATGGGTCAGAGACTGTATGACTATCAAAAGGAAATGATGAGGGCCCATGCAAGAGGATTGGGAGTACCACTGCGCGATAACGAGGAGGAGTTTTTTGTGGGCAGGGTAAATTATTCCAAAGGGGCAAGAATGAAACAGTACTAGCCGAGTTATGGCAATTGAAGTGCATCGAAGTAAAGGGTTTATGAAACCAGGCAGGTGATATATACTTTTATTTACTTGTGATGATGTACGCAAAATTTATTAGGGGAGGAGAAAAAAATGGCACTGGAATACACAAAATCCGAAGCAAAAGAATGGGCAAGGAAAAACTACAAGGGGCTGGACGGTACTATTCCTGTGTCTTTTACTCCGGACCTTTCGGACCTGGATGAAGAAGGCATCAGATGGGACGTTCAACACAACATACGCAAGGGGATGTTCAGCGTCCTTTGTGAAACGTCGATGGGTGTCATGAGTTTTGAGGAACGAAAGAGGTTTATGGAAATTGTGTGTGATGAAGCCAAAGGCAAGATACTGGTATCGGTGACCGCAGGGATCGATGATGTTGAACAGGATATAGAGTTGCTCAAGCATTTTGAAAAGGTAGGCGGTACTCATACCCTTTTTGGTTATCCCGGTAATTTCTACGCCAAATCAGAAGAGGAAATCTTTCAGATAACCAAAAAGATATGTGATTCCGTTAACCTGTGTATTGACCTGTGGCCCAAGCCCCTCTTTGACTTCGGAAGGTTTCACCCCAGCGGATTCAATCCAAAGCTTGTGGCTCGGATGGCAGAGATACCAAACGTAGTGGCGGCGAAAGTATATATAGACGATGGCTATGGTAAGATGGCTCAGCTTCACCACCTTATAGGCGATCAAATCCTACAGCAATCAGGTGAACCGGAAGAGTGGCCTATAACCATTCCGAAATACCACCAGCAATGGGCAGGACCCGGCAAGTACGTCATCTATGACAACGAGGACTCCGACAATCCCCGCATAGTCGAGCTGTTTAACATGTTCATAGATGGTGAGTTCGATAAGGCAATGGACCTTTATTGGGAACTTTCTCCGGTTCATATGCATGCTATGAAGACAGCTCTGTATCAGAGCGGCGGTCTTGTGGGGATTAAATACATGGATTGGCTGGCCGGTGGTAACGGTGGTATGTTGAGACAGCCGATGAACAGAATGCCCCAGCATGCCAAGGATGCAATGAGGGCTGGTCTGAGGGCTATCGGTGTAACACCCCGGGAGAATGATGATGAGTTTTATGTAGGCAGGGGAAACTATGCCAAAGGAGCGAGACCGAGAAAATAGGGCATAGTAATGCCGCTTCTCGATAAACATATGTGGGATTTATGATTGAGGGCTATGTACATCGTGAAATGTCATCGATGTCAGTGAACGAACAAGGACACAGTGACACCGTGCTCTTAAGCTTTGTTAGTACGTTTTGCTGCCATCAAAGAGATTACCGGTCGCGCGTGGTGATGATTCCTACAGAAGAGGAGTTAACACAGTGAAAACAGAAAAGCAGTGGTCGGAAATGACCTGGCAGGAAAGACGTGAGGAGCGTTTTAAAAAATGGCTTTCCACTGATGATATTGAGTTCAACAGTCCGGCAGCGAAGAAGAAATATCGGGAACGCGCCACCCGTATGATTAAAGCCATTAAGATGGAAATTCCTGATCGCGTTCCAGTCCATTTTACCAGCGGTGCGATCATAGCCTATAACGCAGGATTTACTCTGAAGGATGTCATTTATGACTACTCCAAGATTATGCCTGCCTGGAAAAAATGGCTCCAGGATTATGATCAGGATACCAACGACGTCCCCGGATTTTTCCCCGCAAGGGTATATGAGATTCTCGATAACAAGACACTCAAATGGCCCGGTCACGGCCTTTCAGATAATGCCAGCCTTCAGAATTTCGTGGAAAAAGAGTACATGCAGGCAGATGAGTACGACCTCTTTATAGATAATCCCTTTGACTTCGGAGTGAGATACTTCACCCCCCGGACCTGGGGAGCTTTCGAACCTTTGACAAATCTCCCGCCGCTGTCATCTTTTCAGGGGCTTCCTCAACATCTTATGGCAATGTGCCAGGACCCGGCTTTTCAGAGACTTTTTAAGGCAATCTGGAAAGCCAGTAAGGAAAACGCCAAATATCAACAGGTGATCAGAGAGTGCGCCGGGTTGTCGCTGGAAACCGGCTATCCGCCTTTCACGGGTGGCTGGTCCCAGGCACCCTTCGATGCGCTGGCGAACTCGCTGAGAGGCACCCGCGGCTCATCAATCGATATATATCGTCAGCCCGACAAGCTGCTTGAGGCTTTAGAGTCTATAGTTGATGGCTCCATAGAGTCCGCCGTAAGTATGGCCAATATGGCGCGTAGTCCGGTCGTCTTTATCCCGACGCACAGGGGATATGATACTTTCATGTCCTTGAAGCAGTTTGAAAAATTTTACTGGCCGACCTTCCGTAAACTCCTTTTAGGTATCATTAATGAAGGTTGTGTTCCAAGGATGGTGATCGATGGTAGATATGACGAAGCCCGTCTGGAAATCATCAGCGAGTTGCCACGTACTTCGGTAGTCTGGACGATGGAACAAACGGACATGTTCAAAGCCAAGGAGATACTGGGCGATTCCGCCTGTATCACCGGCAACGTCACTGCACCGCAACTTTACACGCATTCACCGCAGGAAATAAAAGAATACTGCCGTAAGCTCATCGAGGTCTGCGGTGAAGGGGGCGGTTACATCCTCTCGCTGGGTTCTGGGCCGGATAAATGCGACCCGGCCTGTCTGCATGCCATAATAGAGTCAGCCCAGGAATACGGTGTCTATAAGTAGTAATCAGGATGCAGAAGAAAAGATTTAATGAGGAGTAATCTCATATGGACTCAGAAATGAAGGATAGCAGGAGTTTCTATTTCATGTTTGCCGCGAACGCTAAATTAACTCATGCTGCAGCCTTCTATTTTGATATTGGATTAACTGCGGGAGAGGTCGGTTTTCTTGTTGGCCTTGCTTCCGGAATTATGGTATTCAGCCAGTTGGTTACAGGAGTATTGGGACTCAAGATTGAAATGCACAGACTCGCGATCCCAGACAGCCTCGGAGCACCTTTTGCAGGATATATTAGAGATACAATGGGCAGTTATGTTCCCGCATGGAAGATCTTTGTTGTGCTCCTCATGATTGCTCTTGTCTATCTTATTTTCGCTAAACCGCCAAAACACCTGTCTTTGGGGGAAAATAGTGATACTTGAAGCTGAACACCTTATACGGGTTACTTGAAAGCGGATGGTTTTTTGGTCATGCGTGTCTCTTAAAACTATTTAAGTCGCACGACGCAGAACAAATCTCATTAACCAGCAACATTTTCGAAAGGAGGTGAACCGCCAAAATCAAAATACCTTGACAGTCAATCCAAAACCAGTAACCTTGAACCTAAATCAAAAACCTCCTTGTAGTGTAATTAATCTTTGACTTGAGACATTGTCTCTGAAACGCGGCGAACATACTAACTTAAACATAATTTCTTTTAAGGGGATTTTAAAATGAAACAAAAATTATTACCTATTGTATTGATTGTGTTGTTAGTCAGTGGAACTTGTTTTGCCCAAACAGGACAGGTTTCAGTCAGTTCTAAACTTACCGGCAAAGCGCATCCTTCACCTTACAATCTCTACAACGCTCAGTATCCGCGTGTCGAGGCCGATTCACGGGTTACCTTCCACTTCAATGCTCCCGATGCACAGAAGGTTCAGGTTTCCATCGCCAACGTGGCATATGATATGATCAAAGGCGATGACGGTGTGTGGGCCTACACCAGTGAACCGCAGGATAAAGGGTATCACAACTACTGGATGATTGTTGACGGCGCTATCGTATTGGATCCGGCTACTAATGCATTCATAGGCTATAGCCATATGTGCAATGGTTTTGAAATCCCTGATCCGGACGGTGCTTTTTACAACTTGAAAGATGTACCGCACGGCAATGTGCTAATCGAGAACTATTTTTCCAAGATAACCGATTCCTGGCGACATATCTTCGTTTACACACCGCCAGGATATGAGAACAACACCGCTACACGTTATCCGGTGCTTTATCTTCAGCATGGCGGCGGCGAGGACGAACGTGTATGGATTGAAATGGGGCGCACAAATGTGATCCTCGACAACCTGATCGCCGAAGGGAAAGCCAAACCATTTATTGTGGTTATGGAAACCAGCGCCGCCTACAAACCGGGCGAAGTCCCCCCTGAGCCATTTCGGCCACGGCCTGCCGAAACCCGGGACGAACAGCCTGCTGCACGCCCTCTATTGCGCTTTTCGTTTGATACCTACAAAGAGGTTATGATCAACGATCTTATTCCTTATATTGATGGTAAATTCAGAACCTTAAGTGACCAGCCCAACCGCGCTATGTCCGGTTTGTCGATGGGTGGGATGGTGACAAGACAAGTCACTCTGGCAAATCTCGATAAGTTCGCTTATATCGGACTCTTCAGCGGTGGCAGCATCAGTATGGATGATGTCAACAATACGCCCGGTTTCAAAGAAAAAGTCAAACTCGTGTTCGTAAGCTATGGCAGCCGCGAACTCGAGAACCGCAGAATTGGCTTCGGTGGTGATCCCAAGGCGAACACTAATGCACTCAAAGAGGCTGGTATCAATACTCACTTTTATGTCTCGCCACTTACGGCTCATGAGTGGCAGAGTTGGCGGCGTAGCCTATATGAATTCGCGCCGCTTTTGTTTAAGGATTGATCATTGAATAGATCTAACACTTTGCCGAAAGCATTAATAAGAAAAGACCTAAACAAGAAGGGGCGGGGGGGAGTTTTTGTCAACACACTTGGCTGAAAAGTAGGAATGAGCCTAATTAAAACACCATACTTGGAGGAAATTATGCGAAAAATCCTTTTTTTTCTTCTTGTTTTTTCTTTTCCTGGAACCCTTTGGGCTGCTGACCCGATCATAGGCACATGGAAGACCAATCTGGAGGAATCAAGTTTTCCTGCTGATCAACAGGGGATTACGGAAGATACCAATACATACCGTGAAATAGATGGAGATTTGATTGAATTGTCTATAAAAACTTTTAATCCGGATGGTTCTCTATATACAGCTTTATGGAGATGGCCGAAACAAGGGGGATTTGCCGAGTGCCTTTCCAGGACTCTCGATGAAGGAGTGATTTATGTTCAAACATCAATCGAGCCAGGTCATTGGTGCGTATGCATCATGAAAGATGGTAAACAAATTGCCAGGTACCATAAGGTTGTGAGTAAGGACGGTAAAAGGATGAAGCAGACCTTGATAGGTAGTAGAGATGGTAAACCGATGAAGGTAATGAAAGTGCTTGAAAGACAATAGCCCCTTTGTTTAGTATCAATTTATGTAGGCAAAAAGATACTTGCCCTGATCATATTACCCAGTGAAATCTTTGAGGAAGCAGGATCGTTTTGAGATATTTCACTGGGTAAAGATCAGTATGTAGTGTATATAGGGCATCTACAGTAGGTGTGCTCTCTATTCAGGCTTTAAGACACCGTATCCACGACCTTCCCAATATTCATTGAAAATAATTCGCTTAGAAAAAAGCCATTCGCCATTTACATATTTCAACGAATCCTCGTAATGCCCGTAAGCAAAAGTCCTGGCGTAATCATCATTTCCCGAACTTACGTTTACCCAATACGCCTTGGCTGTCGCCTTGTCTCCTTCAACATCAACTATCATGTTAGTAATAAAATGACGCGCCGGTTTTGGTTTCTTTCCCTCGGGTATAGTTTTGGCATCTCTTTCCTTTCTTGTTTTTTTCGACTCGTGTATAAATTCGCGTATTTCTTGGCGCCCTTTTTCGATTCCACCGCCGTGGTTGAGGATGCCATCTTCCGTGAAAGTGGCAGCATAGTCGTCGGCGTTGAGAAAATCAAGCGCAAACATGTAGCGAGCCGCTAGGTTTTCAATTTCCGCTCGGTCATCAGCGTAGCTTCTGGCGAAGCTCTGACTGATAAAAAACATCGAGCAGAATAGCGTTAGCATTGTGACGGTGGTCTTTTTGTATTGGCGCATATTTACCTCCTCTATCATACTATCGTTATAAGTAACTGATTATTCCCACCCGGTTTTTGTCCAATAGGGTAGCACCTAAAAAGATTGTTTAAAGTGAGCTACTCAGCACACAAAAAATTGTCAGCTTTATTTACATCGCCCCCCTTGTAGCGGGCAACAAGGGGGTATGGACAAAGCGGTCTTGAGACACCCGGATAGGCCTTATCTGTTGCAATGATTCGATCCGGTGCACGTCCTTTTTCCACCCAGTCTATTATCGCTTCGAACATATCAAACTGGTCCGTGGATTTGCCTCCTCCGCAATGGCACATACCCGGTATAAAAAACAGCCGCACGGAATCTCGGATAGACTGACCGTTGACTTTCAGCACTTCATCATACCAGTCGGAAAGCACACCTGCGGCCATGCCCTGATCGGAAAGTCCGTGATAGATGATCATTTTTGCATGGCGGGCAAAAGTCTCAAGAAAAGTTGAGTCAGCGTCGGTTATTGCAGCTGTATGACGCGTGCGTTGAACATCACGATTAAAATCGAAATCCAGGGGATCCAGATCAGGATCAGGGGGTGTCAATTGATAATAACTCATATTAGTCAATCCCAATGTCGCGTCAGCAGAATCCCATTCTCCGGTTCCGGAAGTACCAATATGCATGGACCTCCACGCCGGTTCTGCAATGCCCGTATCATAGTTAAATGGACCGTATAGGGACTTCCCATCACTCGTGCGCGGTCCGGCGTAGATATCCCGTAAGGCACCCACTTGCGCAACAGAAAGACAGGTTTCCGTCTTTTCGGATTTGCATGTAAGAACCCCGGGATCAAAGTCACAACCCTGCCAGTCATTGATAAAACCGTCAGAAAGGCCATCCAGTGCATCGCAATGATCAAGAAGAGTATCAGCCACAAGGCGCAAATCGCCATCGGAAAATGCAAGTGAAATAATCGGTCGCCCCTTGTTATCCTTTGGCGCAATGCGGGCTGCCACATGTAGGTTCCATATTTGATCAATTGCTACCCCTGAGAATTTAATTGCGGGATCCCCGGAAACAATGCCGTCAAAATAAAGAGGAAAACGCTGGGAGGCCATCAATCCCTGGCGACCCCCATTAGAACACCCCAAAAAATAGGAGTAAGATGGTGCAGCACCGTAATATTCTTCAACCAGTTCCTTGGCCTTGAGTGTGACTTTATCCAGTGCATTATAGGCATAATCGATACGAGCCTGCTGGTCCAGTCCAAAGGAACCATCGAGCATGCTGCTGCGATGTCCTCCATCCGTTGAAACTACCGCGAACCCGCGCGCCAGGGCCGAAGGTTTACCTACACCCATAAAATGACCTATCGCAGGGGCAAGTACACCATCAAGTCCTCCTCCTCCCTGGAAAATAAACCGGCTATTCCATTTTGTCGGCATGCGAAGATCAAAGCCCAGTCCAAACTTCTGTCCCTTTGCGCCTACTCGAGGATTGAGCATCCCCTGAACCAGACAGTGTTCCGGAAGCAGATCGCTATTACTCCCTGGCCCCAGACCTGGTCCGGCAGGAACAATCTCTGCCTTTTCGACAATAAAACCTTGCTCTGCAAGTTCCGCAAGAGCCGAACAGCGTGATATATCTATGTTCTTGTCTGCTCCAAAGGTCTTTTCAACTGGAAAAGGAATAAGTAGGATCAAAGAGATTAATACCAACTCTATCAGGATCCGGTAAGACAATTTTCTGGCAAAATTTGATCTAAAAACCATAGGAACATCCTCCCTTTACATTTTTTCCATATTCCTTAAGGTGTTTTAAAACTCCAGCGCGCCTTATAGCTATTTGGGTCGAACTTGGCCAGAGTGGGTGTGCTTCTGCCTACTGCTGTAAGTGCCAATGCTTCTCCGGAATTGGGCACAACTTTCGGCATGATGCGGTAAGTGCCATCAATCAACTGATCGATTCGCCAGAGTTGTTCGGGAGCACCGGTAAAGGCAGGGACTGTTACAAGTTCAGAGTCTGCGGTGGCTGCCAGCGCTCGATCCGTTCCTTCAATAGTCATCTTGAAATAGGGCGAGCCAAAAGAACCGCCACCGTCGGTTACAGGTGTGATCGTCCACTTCTGATGTGGTCTGAACATATAGTCGCCGATTCGAACCTCGATGTTACCTGTTGGCCAATCCTTTGCTACCTCGGAAAGCTCCTGTGGAGGAACCGGAGTCACAGGTCCTTCAAAGGCACGTCCAAAAGCACGCATGCCGCTTGCCATTCTCACGAAGTCCACGGTCAGTTCTAGAGCATAGCCGCTTCGCTCGGATTGTATCTCATACGTGCCTTCCCTGAAGTTGTCACCGGCAACAGGCCATCCGTCTCTCCAGAGAAGAGGTCGAATACCCAGGACACTACGACCGCCCTGTAACAAATCTGCCTCGTAATGGCAGGAAAATTTCTGAACGCCGTCACCCAGATCCAGCAGACCAAAGTGGCCCGGTCCCACATAGTGGCCACTGGCAGCAACCACGAGTTTGCCGCCGCCCTTCAGCATGGGCACATCCATGTGATCCAGATAGGGGCCGGTTACGCTTCTTGAACGTCCCACCCGGATGTTGTATGTGGAGTTGGCACCATCACAGCAAGTACCATGAGTGCCCAGAAGGTAATACCATCCGTCACGATACATTATGGCTGTCGCTTCGCAGTCAATAGCGATATTCAGCGCTTTATTACCGGGTTTACGTTTTCCTGTCCCGGGATCCAGCTCAACGATCCTGATGAAACCGAAGTATGTTCCATAGGTCAGCCACAACCTGCATTCGTTGGGATCGAGAAAGAACGCCGAATCGATTGCATCACAGTCTTCAATACCGTTAGATGATGCAACTATGGTTTCATCATTAAACCCAAATTCAGGTGATTGGGGATCGAGCGTCTTGGTCCACATAACATATACTTTGCTGGCATGTCCACCTGCCAATCCGCCGCCACCCTTGGCATATGTTACATAGTAGCGATCCCCGATATGAATAACGTCCGGAGCAACGCCACCACCTGGGCGTACAGCACCTCTGTGCCATGTCCAACCGTCTTCAGAGATCAAGCCTCCACTACCGGTGCCGAAGGTGTAATAATTGCCGTCGCACTCCATGATGGTCGAGGGATCGTGGATATAAGGTTCGCCGACTTGAGCCAATATTGAACCGGAAAACAAGAGAAAAAACAGGGCAGGAACCGCAATTGACAGAATACGGGACATCATAAGACCTCCAGGAACGATTTTTATAAATCCAATAACCGGAGCTACTTTCAAAAACGTCCAATTTTGGGCAATATCTGGGTCAGACTCAATATATAATCCTCGAAATCCGCATGTATTCCTATGGTGAACATTTTTATCTTCCTTAAATTTGATCAAATATACACGTTTTTAACCTACCTCATAGAATATTTCATGAACCTTTATTGGTTTAAAAGCTCATTGTAAGATCTTTGACAGGTTCTCCATTTTCATCGATAAAGCGGACACAAAAATCACTTAAGCCCGGGCCGTTGATAACAGCGCCGCGGATGATGTTCAGGCCTTTATTAAGTGTGAGACGTTTGGAAACACAATCGTCCATAACCATTCGACGATCACCGAAAAGACTGACAGCTTCCTTCCCGTTTAGCCACCACATTGAAGCGGAATTGGAACCTACAGCCATACGAACATTCTTCATCTCCCGCGGGCAATTCACGACTGTAACAGCCCAGAACAGGACCCCATAGGATTGTTTGTTAAGACCATAAGCAAAACGAAAAAGTCTGACGTTGAAATTTGTGGAATCCAGGGCATGCCATTTAAGTTCCTGATCTTTGACTGTCACCTTGTCACCGTCATTGGGAACCATAGTAAATTGATCGGGAAGGTACTCGGTATAAAGGGCCTTCCGGACATAGCTATCGGTAAACACAGTGTTGCTGCGGTTTGGTTTGTTAATTGGCTCAAGAAGAAGCCAGCGCTGAAGAAAGCCATCGGCATCAGGCGCCTTTGGGAGGGATGTGGCTGGAATGAAGTAAGGCGTGATCGTGCGGTCGGTATCGTTTTTCATTGTGTTGTTATCATCACCAAAAGTCGCAACAGGCCATACCAGAAATGCTGATACAAACAGGAAAACGAATACCAGCATCAAGATATTACGGAAGATTTTCATAATAGAGCCCCTTCTGTAGTTTGTGCATAGGATGTTTGTACTGAACAAAACAAAATAGATAGTGCAGTAGAAAAAGCTGTTTTCTTCATGTAAAATAGTTCCTTCCTTAATTGGATTACCAGGGTGAAAGAGCTTCTGCATTCGCGCCGGCGATTCGGTCGGTCACAAGACACTCGGAATTATTGCCACCGCCGATGTACATCCACCCCCAGAATGATCCCAGTTCGCCTGCACTATATAATCTCGGTATGGCATTATCAAATGGATCGATAACGTGACATAAGGCATTACGCCTCGGACCACCCTGGGTATTAAACATGATAGGATAGAGCTTTAGAGCCACATAAGGCGAATGATCTATTCTGGTTAAGCTTCTTTCTGACCTCTGCGCGCTTCATCCCTTTAACTCCTTCTTCAGTTTTAATGCTGTTTTAGAATGCTTGTTTTAACAGAAAATGGAATATTGAAATAACCAGTCAGATATTCTTCATTATTAATCAATTTCGGAACAGATTATTCAAGGCCCAGTTTTTCACGCAGCTGTTTCACATATTTCTGTCCGCCCGGTTTAAAAGCTTCAGGCATCCACGGCATTTCACGCAATGACCTGATGATTGAGGGTATTTTGTTAAGGGGAACACACACGAAATGACGATCCTCCGGAAACAGTTTCCTTCGCTTCATTCCGAATCCAAGGCCGGAAGGAATATGATTTGCTTCCTTACTCAGATACGGATAAGTGAAAATCCATGAGCATCCTATGACAGTTGAAGAACGACTCGACCACATTTCTCCAGTTTCATAGCTCAAGGCTCTCATGAGGATCCATGTCTGATTGATGTCGGCGAGGAAAATCATGACATCAGGTTCAAAAAGGAGTTGGTCGAGTGGCGCAAAGGCAATACAGGTCACAGAGCCGTTCTCAATAGTCGGAATATGTTGATACACATTGGCAGCGGCACGCATATCTTTGAATGCCTCCAGACCGGCACCGTATTCACCGTTTATGAACTGCTCTTCGGCGTCTTTATGACCTAGAACATACGATCCTGCTTCGCATGTGTGATTTTCAGCGTCTGCGTAAAAGACTTCTCCTCTCTGTGCGGTTTTCAGCATTTCACAAAGAGCCATCTTCTGAGTGGATCTTTGAATCCCCTCAGGTCTCATAGAATGATACTTAATGCCTACAGGCTGAATATCAAATTTAAGATCATGGAATATCTCAAAATCTTTTTGTTTGAATGCCATATCGATCTTCCTTAATAAAAGGAATTTTCAAAACCGGATTGATGAATGCTCGGTCCTGAATGATCCAGGAATATAGATAATATCAGGATTTTTCAGAAGTCAATCAAAATTAAGCCGTGTTGTGTTATCATCCCTGGTATCTAACAGTGGCGTTGACATTAAGACAGGTATCGGTAGAATAGGGGAAGTGGAATTCATTGTCCAGGGCTTTTTTCTACCCTCTGTATCTTCATATTAATAAAATCGGGGACATGCCGAAGGGGACAATCCTATATTGACTCTGTCAAGAAGAAAAATGAATATACTAATTTGATGTGATATCAACCACTT
>JAFGFY010000137.1 GCA_016930795.1 Deltaproteobacteria bacterium | reverse complement strand
ATGTCACTTGTCCCTTCATCAGGAACAAGTGACGGGAGAAATTGATGTCACTTGTCCATTCTGTCGATCATTGAAGCGATTTCATGGGGATCAAAGCGAAGATGCGCGAACAGTTTCTTTTCGACCCTAGCACATATGGCCATGTTTTCTTTGATCATTTTGGCGCGAATTTTATCCTTTTTGGCGTAATGATCGAGAAGATATTCCGTCCGTTCCTCCAAATCGACAATCCTTTCATGAGTGACCCGTTTGTCCGCGTAGTAGACGATTTCTCTTTCATTGATGTCCCCGTCAGGATCAAAATTTTCCAGACGCACATGTTCCTTTACGATGTCGGCGATCTCATCCAAGTTGTTTTCCAGGCAAATGACCTTTCCCATATCCGCATGGTTCCAAGCATAGGTTTCCCCCTCATCAAGGCCGCGCGTTTTTCCGATATCGTGCAAAAGGGCTCCCGCTGAGATTCTTTCCAGAGAAAGATGAAAAGCGCCCGAGTCTTTGAGGTGGCAGGTAATGATGCGGGCGATCTTCTCCACCATGATGGAGTGGTTTTTGATGTTCTCCGGCATTTCATATTGAGTCATAAACTCAAGACACTGTTCAATCGTAGGGATCATCCGTTCAGTATCCTCTGTCATGTACTTTATGAAGCTTAAGGGGTTATGCTGTTCAGGATTTCTTTGCCGAAGGCCATACAATCCGCGCGTTTGAGGAGGTCGTAGTCCGCCAAGGGTTTGCCGGCTATTTGAGGATACATTTCCTCCATCATTTTTGCTACCTCAGGCTCCATCAATGATTTTGTAATTCTGCCGTTAAACACCCTTGATGGTATATCGTTGACTTCACACAGTTTAGCCAAATGGTTATCAATAAACATGGTGGTTTGTTGCGGCCCGACAGGGCGTTCCCCATTCCCGCATACGGCAAACAGACCCCGAACTTTGGATTGCAGCCATCCCTTGTTCTTTGTGATGTAATCCTGCAGCTCTTTGGGAGTGGCCATGCTTTGAATGGAGCCACCGATGACAATGTGGTCAAATCCCTTGAGGTCAGGCTTTTCACGTACATCAAAGACATCGGCGATTCCACCCATCCCCTCAGAGATCCATACTGCGGCATCGCGGGAGCTTCCGTACCAGGTCCCATAAAGCACGGCGCATTTTTTGTCAGAGGGCCTCGGATAGTATTTGAGGGCCCACGCATTGTCGGCCAGGGCCATGGTGCCGACCCCTGCCAATCCCAGTTTGAGAAAATCTCGTCTTTCCATGTGTTGCCTCCATAAGATTAATAGGTTAGGGTTTAGATAGATATATCCCTGTTCTTGGTTACGCAATCCGCACCGAATACTACTTTTCTCTATAAAGCACTCCAGTGGGGAGAAAAGATAGGCCATCAAGCACCATTGAGAGGAGAGATCTATTCTAAAAAGAGTAATGAACACAAGATACCGTGTCAATAATAATGAATATGTGATATGAGTCAGAAAAAATGAACTCTTGAAAAAAAATCAATATATGGTATAATAAAACATTTTTGAACCCATTATATAGCGTTTAACCCGTAATGAAAAAAAGGGAGTTTTCCCATGCCAAGGAAACAAACCTATGAACAATTGAGACAAAGGATCAAAGAGCTTGAAACCCAGGCCGTAGAAATGAAACGGGAGGAGGATGAGCGAAAAGACCTGGTTGCAAAACTTCAGCATACACTCGCTCAGATGGAAACATTGCGCGGTATTGTCCCCATTTGCTCTTCCTGTAAGAAGATTCGTGACGACAATGGATTTTGGTATGAAATCGAGCCTTATATTAGGAGTCACACCCAAGTGGAATTCTCGCATAGTATTTGTCCGGATTGTGAAGAGAAACTCTACCCGGAATATTTCAGGAGAAGAGACTCGGTTACAGATGGGCGCCGTTCCACAAATGATAGACGAGCGCCGCTGGAAGTGACCTTCACAGAGCGAAGAAGCGGCAGAGAAAGAAGAAGATTTTGGGTGGGTAATAGAGACGATTCAAGAGGTTGAAACAGAGTCTCATTTTTTACAGAAGACACGTATGAAAGGCCTTGTATAGGGAAGGAGGCCCCCGGTGAGGGATCCCCCTCTCTCCATCCCAAAAACGAAAATCTACCGTTTGACGACCATTGCCACTGCTTCACCACCACCGAGACATAGAGTGGCCAGGCCTGTCTTCTTATCTCTTTTGATCATCTCATGGAGTAATGTGATCAGTACCCTGCAACCGCTCGCACCGATAGGATGGCCCAGGGCAACGGCGCCACCGTTTACATTCACCTTTTCAGGGTCCAGATTGAGTTCTCGCAATATGGCGACTGAAGATCCGCTAAAGGCCTCATTGACCTCAAAAAGGTCCACATCATCCTGAGAGATCCCTTCCTTTGCCAGACATTTCGGAACCGCCCAGATAGGAGCGACCAACACATACTTCATGTCTATCCCATAAGAGGCCTGGGCCCCGATTGTGGCGAGTATTTCACACCCCATTTCCTCGGCCTTATCTCTGGACATGACAACAACCGCCGCAGCGCCGTCGCTGATGATAGACGAATTCCCCGCTGTCCCTTTGCCGTCTTTCTTGAACGCGCCGGGCATCTTTGACATGATTTCATAGCTTGTTTCTCTGGGGCACTCATCCCGGTCGAAAAGAATCGGGTCCCCCTTGCGCTGGGGAATCTCGACAGGGACAATCTCATCCTTGAATCTCCCGGACTGTATGGCATCCAGGGCTCTGCGGTATGACTCGACCGCGAATCTGTCCTGGTCCTCTCTGCTGATATCATACTTTTCCGAGCAGAGTTCGTTTGAAATACCCATGTGAAAATCATTGACAATATCCCAAAGACCGTCATGAACCATGTGATCTTCAAGAGTCCCAGGACCCATTCGGTAACCGGTCCGAGCCTTATCCAGATAATATGGGGCCAGACTCATGCTCTCCATTCCGCCGGCCACCACCACATCGGCGTCCCCGACCTGAATGGCCTGGGCCGCAAGCATGACCGTCTTCAAGGAAGACCCGCAGACCTTATTCACCGTAATGCATTCCACTTCCCAGGGCATACCTGCCTGAACCGCGGCCTGTTTAGCCGGATTCTGACCATACCCGCACGGAAGAACCATCCCCATCATGACTTCATTCACAACTTCTTTATCAATTCCTGCTCGTTTAACCGCTTCCTCAATGACGATAGCGCCGAGTTTCGTCGCGGATGTTTTCCCTATCATTCCATTAAAGGCCCCTATAGGAGTACGGGCCGCGCTGACGATGACTGCCTCTTTCATATTCCTCTCCTTGTTCATTCCGATGATTTTAAGGTACCCTATGATTCCTGATGATTGCTCTTCATTCGATTTTGGTGAGGCGGAGTATACGGGATTTGCTCATGAGTGTCAAAGGGATAGGCGTAAGACCTGCTCTGATCCATCGTCAAGAAGAATGGACAATTTATCTTGAGGATTCTGTTGGACTTGATTTGTATTGAAAAATTCCCCTATATTGTTTAATCTTCTTGCCGGCTTAATAAAGACTCAACTTTTTATCGCATCGATGGAAAAAATCGCACACGAGACATATGATAGGTATATAAGGGCGCTTACGGATATAAGCCGGGCCATCACCTCTGACCTGTATATCGAGGATATCCTAAAGCTGATTGTGATGGTTACGGCCAAGGTGACCGGCGTCGAAATCTGTTCACTGTGGCTCATAGACGAAGGTGAGAATCCCAAAAAAATCAGGCTCAAGGCTACACAAGCCATTGATCCGGATTATGTAAAAGATCGTTCTTTAACGATGGAGGAAGGCGTGGTGGGTTTTGTGGCCTCTCACAACCAGTCTCTCACGATCAGGGATGTCTTACAGGAGCCCAGATTCAAGGAAAAAGAAATGGCGAAAAACCTGGGTTTGGCGTCCATGCTAGGCGTACCGCTTCAAGTAAGTGACGGAAAAGTGATAGGCGTACTCAATTGCTTCACAGCCGAACCCCATGAATTCTCAGAAACGGAAATAAATCTTATAAAAGCCGTGGCTAATCAGGCGGCAGTTGCTATCCTTAATACGGAATTGATGGTGAAAACCAAGGTGATTCAAGAGGAGCTGGAGACCCGCAAGCTTGTGGAACGGGCAAAGGAGGTCCTCATGCGCAGACGCAGTATGAAAGCCGATGAGGCCTACAGGTGGATTCAAAAACGCAGCATGGACTCTCGAGAATCCATGCGGCGTGTGGTAGAGGCCATACTCCTATCCGACGAGCTCGAGTAGATTTGTAATAAATTTCAAATAGTTAATCTTCCAACGACTTATTCTTCTTTAGTACAACTTAAAAAATTCTCTCCTTTTTCTGAAAAAATCTTGACAAGTATTTAAGTATAACTAAAATTGGGGCCTCTGTAGACTGATTTCCATCACCGCACAATGGCGTGCGACGAGAGATCAGAAAGACAAAGGCGTCTTTCTCCTTTATGGGGATAGACGCCTTTTTGTTTGTCTCACCAATGGCATAGCGGGTGAAGACATGTTTTATTGCGGAACCGCTTTATGCAAACACAATTTATTAGGGAGGGAACCATATGGACATGCGATTTTCAAAGAGTAACGATGTGCTGGGAACGACAAACAGAGGGAATCCGGCAGAGTCGGGCCTCTGCACCCTTTGCAGGGCTGACTGCCAAGGGAGATGTGAGACTTGGCTTTCAAGCCTTGTTGGTCGAAAACTGCTCTATCCCAGGAGTTTCGGTATTGTAACGGCGGGCGCCAACAATACGACT
Source organism: Deltaproteobacteria bacterium (assembly GCA_016930795.1). GTDB lineage: Bacteria > Desulfobacterota > DSM-4660 > Desulfatiglandales > HGW-15 > JAFGFY01. The sequence goes on along the minus strand of JAFGFY010000137.1, from coordinate 8,123 downwards.
CATGTGGGTGTTTCCTATAATTCACTCAGGATTCAGGGTTATGCCTACGGCTCTCATGGGATTCCGCAAGGCCTGACTCATGATCCGGATGACTGTATTTTCCCGAATGTTAGGCTTGAAACAGAGTTTGGAAACGAGGTGAAAACAAAGGTCCGAATGCCGCTTATGACAGGCGCTCTCGGCTCGACATTCGTTGCTGAAAAATACTGGAATTCCTTTGCAATCGGAGGAGCTCTTGTGGGTATTCCGGTTGTTATCGGTGAAAACGTTGTAGGCGTTGACCGGAAATCAAAGATTAAGCCGGGCGCAACAAGAAAGGGTAAGATTGAGAAAACCCCTGAACTTGACCGGCGTATCGATACATATCTTCGTTACTATGATGGGTACGGTGCCATCATTGTGCAGTTAAATGTGGAAGATACTCGAAACGGGGTTGCGGAATATGTTGTTGACAAGTATGGAGAAAAGGCCATCATCGAGTTGAAATGGGGTCAGGGCGCCAAGGACATCGGCGGCGAGATTCAGGTTACCAGTCTCGATTATGCCCTTTTTTTGAAAGAACGGGGATATGTGGTGGACCCTGATCCTACTATACCCGAAGTACAGAAGGCATTTGAAGAGGGCTCCATCAAATCTTTTGCCCGTCACAGTCGTCTGGGAGGCACCAATCTTGATACAGTAGACCAAGTGCGTGCCGACTTTATGGCCGGCGTTGAATATCTTCGCAGTATCGGCTTTAAGCGAATCACATTAAAGACAGGTTCCTATGGAATGGAGGAACTGGCTATGGCAATCAAGTTTGCAACAGATGCAAAACTTGACCTGCTTACCATTGACGGTTCCGGCGGCGGTACGGGAATGAGCCCGTGGAACATGATGCAGAGTTGGGGCGTGCCGTCCATCAATCTCCATTCAAAGGCCTATGAATATGCCGGCATATTGGCCGGTAAAGGGCAGAAGGTGGTTGACCTGTCCTTCGCGGGGGGGTTTGCCCTTGAGGATCATATCTTCAAGGCGCTCGCGTTGGGCGCACCATTTACAAGGCTGGTTTGCATGGGCAGAGGAATCATGATCCCCGGATTCGTGGGTTCCAACATTGAAGGGGCGTTGCACCGTGAGAAAAAGGCATCCGTCAATGGCCACTGGTCTGAATTGCCGAAATCGGTCCTTGAGGTGGGAAGCAGTGCAAAAGAAATCTTTGCCTCCTATTTTGATGTGGAAAAGAAGGTAGGCAAGGATGAGATGAAGAATATTCCTTATGGCGCCATCGCCTTTTATACATTGGCTGATAAACTGGCCTGTGGCCTGCAACAGCTCATGGCGGGCGCAAGGAAATTTTCCTTGGATAAGATTACACGCTTTGACCTCATGTCCGGCAACAGGGAAACAGCGGCAGAGACCGGCATCCCGCATGTTGCAGATTGTAATGATGAAAATGCGAAGAAGATACTCAACGCTTAGTCATTGAGATCGGAACGGCTCAAGACCTCTCGGTGAAATCTCACCGGGGGGTCTTTTATTACGCTAAACCGTTAGTATCGTGTCTCAGAAATAACTTCCATAATTCTGAGCACGTTCTATGACACGTGGGGCATGGGGATCTCTTTTCAGATTCGCCACCATCTGTCCAGAGGTTGTGGAACGGCACCATAATTTTACATAATATGAAGCAGCCCCACGAACAATGCCTCCACAGCGACGGTCATTCTTTGTGCCTGTCCGTCGAACGTTGTCCTCTTTGGGGGCGGTTACAGGCTTGGGCGTCTTTTGGGTGGCGGAACTGAAAAGAGATCCCCAAGCCCCCCTTTTAATCTGCAGTTGGTACTTTTATACTCAAGTTACTTCTGAGACACAACATTAGCTACAGGCTTATTTAATCTTCATCCATAGGAGTTCGGCAGTGGTTGAACCGGGATTTTTCCATCGGGAGGGACTCTCTGATGTTAGAGACACTAAATCTCCGGCTTTCACAGTGAAGACCGCTTCTTCAAGAACCATTTGCAATTCACCGGACAGCAAGTAACCCGTTTCTTCACCTTTATGGGCGAAGAAATGAGAGGGAAGCTCCTTCTTAGGGCTGATCTTGATCAGATACGCTTCAGACTTGGAGTCTTGCTCCATGGGGGTTAGGCGTTTGGCTGCGATGCTTTTTTTGGGCAGGTGGAGGAATTGCACGTCAAATGCCTCTGAAGCGGGAAAAACAACGCGATGAGCAGATTTCGCCTCCCCCTGGAATAAATAAGTCACATCAACAGAGAGTATCTCGGCAATCTTAAGGAGGGCAGGTAAAGATGGATAGATCTGATTACTTTCCACCTGGGAGATGGTGCTGGGAGTCACTCCAACAAGTCTGCCCAGTTCTGTCTGGGAAATACCCTTCTGGGAACGGAGTTCCTTCAAACGCCTTCCCAGATCAATCTGCCTCCTTGCCCTTTTCTCGGAATCGAAGGTGATGTCAAGATCCTTGCTCCAGTAATGATGGGGTTTATGCAAGTCTTCCAGATTCCGTTTTTCGGCCTTAACGATTGTCAAAGAGGTCTTGCCCCTTTTTAAAGATAGATCTATGGCGACTTGAGCAATCTTGTTGATATGGGCCTTGAGACGTTGCGAATGGGCCTCTTTTTCCACTACCCAGTAGGCGATGGTGTTCAGCTCATACAACCTGGGACAAGAATGTGAATAGAACTGGAGGATGCTTTCTTCTCCGCCCCATAGCTCTTGCATCCCGGTTAGACTATCGAAAACAAAACGCACATCCCCTTTCATGGTTTTATGCAGACCGTAAAAGGCGCCGGTTACGTGGTCTGAGTTGCGTGGTTCGTCTACCCTGATGATTTGGCATGGCCGCTCCGGGTCCTTTTGCTCATAGTAACTCAGAAAGACCTCGGCCCCTTCACCCTTGCCGTTCGTAAAGCAATCGAGAATGATGAGTGACGGGTTCTTGGCTAATGGCCCCAGAAGTTCCAGAAGGTTCTTCACTGAACGATCAAAACTCAAGAATATCAGGGGCTTGTTCTCTTTTTGTGAGGCCTTTATAAAATTTAACCAAAACACGGGGGCCAGACTCCCCACCTCATCGTACCAGACCACATTGTCCCCAATAAATGGGCCGCCCCCCAGCAGAATGTCGAGTTGGCTTATTCCGGAAGAAACTTCTGTCTTTTCTGAAACCATCATGTCCTCACTTTGTAGCGCCTGATAGGCAGGGAGATGCATCCTGCATCATTTTCAGGTTAAACAAGTGTTATTGCCATGTCAAGAACCACATAATGATTGGAAGGACAGCGATCAAGCCGCTTTACCGATATTCATTTCCTCAGCCCACAAAGAACTTGAAGACCTTGGGGTCCGGCAGATACGCGACCGGCAAATAGTAGCCGATAAAGACGCCCAGAAGGGTGCCGACGATCACCACCCCGGTCACAGGGGCCAGGGGGCCATGCGGCCTTCTTTCAGGTACCTGTACACACCGCTCGGAATAGCCACGATATTGAATACGATATTGGTGGCGCGGACCGAGGGAGAGGTGAACCGGAGGAAACTCACCTGAAAAGGCAGGAGAAGAAAGGCACCTGAGACCCCGCCCATGGAGGTAAAAAGAGAGACAATAAAAGCCACCAGCGGCGGCAGGAAGATCCAGGTGTCAACACCCGACACGTTAAAATGCACCAAAAGAGACTCCATATCCTTTGCATGACCTCCAGTCAGCTCAAATCGATCCTGTCAAATTCAACTTCCTTATCTCCTTAAAGAACCGGAACCGGGAAATATTGCGCCGGGAAAGATTTTTTCTTGGCAGACCCTCTTGACAGGTAATCCTTATGTGATGTAATAAAAACAGTACGTTGTACGGCAATGAAGTCTGCCATGAATCGCCCTTCTTTAAGGGATGATGACTTCTACCTCAATGATTGCACTAGGGTAGGAGTAACATGAGCCTGCCCCACCTGGAATTCCAGGCGGGGTTTTTTATTTAAGACCCTGCTAGGTCACCGCTTGGCGGGGACTTTTTTTAGGGAGGCATTCTTATGGCCATCAGTATCGCGTTGATTATCCTGTTAGGTTTGGCCGGAGACTATTTTTTTAAACAGATGAAATTGCCGGGTCTGGTAGGAATGTTGCTGGTCGGGGTGGTGATCGGCCCCTATTTCCTTAATCTGATGGCCCCGGAGATGATGACTGTTTCCGGAGATTTCCGCCGGATCGCCCTGATCGTCATCCTCCTCAGGGCCGGTTTTGAGCTGCACCGCGACACCCTGAACCGGGTCGGCAGGGCCGCCCTGACCATGAGCGCCATCCCGGCCATGTTCGAAATTACCGGCGTCATGCTGGTGGCCCCCCGCCTCCTGGGTATGACCTATCTGGAAGCGGGCATCCTCGGGGCCATTCTTGGTGCGGTTTCCCCGGCCGTGGTCGTACCCCTGATGATCGATTTTATGGACCGGGGCCGCGGCCAGAAGAAAGGCATTCCGACTCTTCTCCTGGGGGCCTCCTCCATCGACGATGTCTTCGTGATCGTCATATTTACAGTATTCCTGGGTATGTATGGCGGCGGGGAGGTAAACCTGTGGATGAAAGTAACCGAGATACCCATCAGCATCATCCTGGGTATCGTGGTTGGCCTGATTCCGGGCTATTTTCTCTATCATCTTTTCTTGAAATATGACTGGCGTCCGCCCAAGAGGACCATCGTGGTTATGGGGGTGGCCATCTGCTTGACCTGGCTGGAGCAGGCCCTGGAGCACAAGGTCCCCATCGCCAGCCTACTAGGGGTCATGGCCATCGGGTTCATTATCCTGGAAAAGTCCGAGGCCATTGCCCACATTATCTCTCAGAAGCTCAAAAAGCTCTGGGTCTTTGCTGAGTTCCTCCTCTTTGTCCTGGTGGGGGCGCAGGTCAATATACAGGTGGCCTGGAAGGCGGGACTGGCCGGCATTGCTGTTATTGCCGCGGGCCTGGTTTTCAGAAGCGTCGGGACATATATCTCCCTGCTGGGCACGGACCTGAGTGCCAAGGAGAAACTCTTTTGCGTGGTGGCCTATATTCCCAAGGCCACGGTCCAGGCCGCCATCGGCGCCGTGCCCCTGGCTGCGGGCGTGGCTTCCGGGGAGGTCATCCTGGCCGTGGCCGTACTCTCCATCCTGATCACCGCTCCGATAGGCGCCATCGGCATTATGATCATGGGTGAGAAAATATTGGATAGGGGTGAGCGCTCTTTATATAGATTCAAGGAACTCCGGGAACAGATGGGCCTTCCCCGGGTGGGTGAACGGGTCAGGAGCAAGGAATTTGATACGGTCTGGAAGGTGATTGAAGAGAAAGAGACGTGGATCGAACCCTCCTCAGGACCGGGCCGGGGAAAAAGTACAGACGGACTCATTCCCGCCATCTCGCTCCGCTACTGGAAAGAAGACATGGGCAATGGCCCCGGCACCGGAAAGACCATGTTTTATCGTTACAGCCAGATGGATATGCCTTTTGACCATCACTGGGAGATTCTTTATGACTGGTGAGCAGTGTTTTAGGGCAAGGAAATGGATCGGCCTGATCTTCGGCCGGACTATCATTAAAACCTCAGGTTAGAGGGATTATGTTGTGCTTGTGCGGCCTGTTTCCCGATTAATACGAATAGTGCTGAAAGGACTTTCTCCAAAGAGATAATAAACTCTTCGCCGCCCCTTTTAAAGAGGGAGAAAGGTTTAATACAGACGATAAAATTCTATTGAGTTGTAGAGTCGCAACTTCAATTCTAATAGGAAAGGAGGTGAAGGTTCAAGATCACATAGTGGAGGCAATAACGGGTTTCAGAAAAAACAGGTTGGAATCATTCAACAAGGTATAATATTTATTTTTATTGTTCGTTAACTCGTGTCAGGTTAAGAATACTAATTGTCAAAAACTTGAAGCCAAGGAGGTAACAAAATCATGCAGGGATTAACCATGTACGCCCCTTTCATCGGGATATTAAGTCTTATTATCGCCGGGCTGATCTATATGTATGTCAAAAGACAGCCAAATGGCAATAAGTTGATGCAGGAAATCGAGGGAATGATTCATGAGGGAGCCATGGCCTTCCTTAAAAGAGAATACTCCATCCTGGTAATTTTTATTGTGGTGGTCTTTATTCTTCTGGGATTGATACTGGGAGAATGGAGGACATCCGTCGCCTTTATAACCGGCTCCGCCTGCTCTATGGTGGCCGGCTTTTCTGGTATGACCGCGGCTACGCGGGGCAACTCCAGAACGGCGGAGGCCGCCAACAAATTAGGGCAGGCCAGGGCTCTTAATGTATCCTACTTTTCAGGTTCAGTAATGGGGCTCGCGGTAGCAGGGTTAGGGCTGGTAGGATTGGGTTTCTGGTTCTGGTATTATGGCGGAGATCCGGAAACAGCCAAGTATATAAACGGATTTGCCATGGGCGCCAGCTCCATAGCGCTCTTTGCGCGTGTGGGGGGAGGCATCTATACGAAGGCCGCCGATGTGGGGGCGGATCTGGTCGGCAAAGTTGAGGCCGGAATTCCCGAAGACGATCCGAGGAACCCCGGGGTAATAGCCGATAACGTGGGTGATAATGTCGGCGATATCGCCGGAATGGGGGCCGATATATTCGAGTCTTTCGTCGGGTCGGTTATCGCCACCATCGCCATCGGAGCGACCATGGCCGTTACTCCTGAATTTTTAGATAAGTTTCCCGTCCTTAAGGGAGTTGACCCCAGGAGCATAAAGCTCATGTATATGACCATGCCGATTCTGGTGATTATGGCCGGGTTGCTCAGTTCATTTGTGGGGGTATTTTCCATCTTGATTTTTCAGAGAGGGAATCCTGCCGGTGCATTGAGGTACACCACTTTTGTGGCCGCCGTTGTATTTGTAATTCTTACTGCTATTATTACCAGCAGCCTGGGCATGCCCTGGGGCGCCTTCTGGGCCATATTTTCCGGTCTCCTTTGTGGGATCGCCATCGGCCTGCTGGCTGAGTACTATACTTCCGGGCCCCCGGTCCGGCGTATAGCCCATCAATCCGAAACAGGTCCGGCTACAGTTATCATCACCGGTCTGGCTGTAGGTATGCAATCCACCTATCTCCCAGTTCTGGGTATCTGTGTGGCCACATTCGTCGGTTTCCAGACGGCCGGGATATACGGTATCGGCCTCGCGGCCGTCGGCATGCTGGCGACGGTTGGTGCAACCATGACCGTTGACGCCTATGGCCCTATAGCTGATAACGCCGGGGGCATCTCCGAAATGTCGGGTCTTGGTCCCGAAACCAGGAAAATCACCGATAACCTGGACGCCCTGGGAAACACGACGGCCGCGATCGGCAAAGGTTTTGCTATCGGTTCAGCGGCCCTGACGGCGCTGGCCCTTTTCGTGGCCTTTACCCAGGCGGCAGGACTGGATATAATAGATATCAAAAATCCACTGGTGGTGATCGGCGCCTTTATCGGGGCTATGGTTCCCATGGTCTGCGCGGCCCTGACCATGACCTCGGTCGGCAAGGCGGCTTTCAGCATCGTCGAAGAGATCCGGCGCCAATTCAGGGAGATTCCCGGACTGCTTGAAGGCAGAAAGGATGCCAAACCAGACCCGAAGACCTGCGTGTCAATTGCCACTACCTCGGCCCTGAAAGAGATGATTGTTCCCGGTCTGGTGGCGGTGCTGACCCCTGTTGCGGTTGGATTTCTTCTTGGAAAAGAGACCCTGGGCGGAATGCTTTTGGGGGCCACGGTAATGGGCGTTTTTCTGGCCCTGTTCATGGCCAATGCAGGGGGAGCATGGGATAACGCAAAAAAATACATCGAAGCTGGAAATGTGGGTGGAAAGGGTTCGGATAACCATAAGGCCGCGGTTGTCGGCGATACGGTAGGTGATCCCTTTAAGGACACTTCGGGTCCGGCCATGAATATCCTTATAAAGCTGATGTCCGTTGTTTCCCTGGTCATTGCCCCGGTTCTGCCTGTGGTGGGAGTTTTTCTCATGTGGTAAAGAGGCTGTATTCTCCACCGCCTTTCCTCCTCAGGAAAAGGCGGTGGAGAAAAATTATTCATCAGGATAGAGGAGTTTTTAGTGCTAAAAAAAGAAAATCCTGCGCTGCAGGAAATATCTTCTTTGAGAAACTTGAT
>JAFGFY010000136.1 GCA_016930795.1 Deltaproteobacteria bacterium | reverse complement strand
ACAGCGAGCGCATTCCCCACAGGCTTGTTGGAGCGCAGCGGAAATCCCGCTTGCGGGGCTGCGGGGTTAGCGAGCGAATTACAATAAGAGAAAGATCCTTACATTTGGAAGATTTCCCGCGGCTTGCCGCGGGGAGCTTCAATTCTGAGACACGACACTGACTGATTCGTAGTGGCGAAATTCAGGCTAAGCTCTGTCCGTCGGAATTTCTTGAGATGCTTGGCAGGTCCTCTAAGAAAATGTTTTTTGGTTCATCTGATTTCTGATAAATCCAGACATAAATCCAATGGATGAGGCAACTTGAGTCGCGATCAAAAGAAGAGTAAGCAAGAACCCTGATCCACTTTTCTTCTTTCTGATTCCAGAAAAGGCCAGATTGACATACCAACTGAAAGGACTCAATCTAACAGACTGGAGGCCCTTCTTTTTAACTCCTCGCCGAAACTCATAGGATCCCCCTCCATAGCAGAAGTGGAGTTTTAGAAAAGCCCCGAGTGTCAGCTGATGAGCATGGTACATTACGGCGTCGGGGACGAAGGCAAAGGGATGGCCGTGTGAGGCCCAACGATAACAGAAATCTCGGTCTTCGCCAAAACGGAGTTCCGGATCAAACCCTCCTGTCTCCAAAAACATCTCTCGTGATAAGGCCAAGTTATTGGTGGCAAAGAACCCCCCCATATGCTCGACGGGGCTGTAGTGTTTATAGAGATAATCGAGCAGCATCTGCGTAGTAGCAGAGTAGAGATTGGTGGGCAGTGCATTCATTGTTATGCCGCCACAAAGGAGACTCTCTTCTTTCTCGAATGTATTCGCCAACGCGTTAAGCCAACCTGGATGGGGGTAACAGTCGTCATCAGTAAAAGCCAAGTACTTACCCTTCGCTTTCATCGCACCCTTATTCCGTGCAGCTCCAGGGCCTCTGTTTTCCTGCTTCAGCAGAAACAATTCCAGGGTGTCTTGAAACTCCTTCAGTGCCCTATCCAAAGGTTTTGTCCCTCCGTCATCCACAACAATCACTTCAAAAAGATGAGGGAGGTAATCAAGCCGCGCAATGGCAGAGAGGAGTCGGCGCAGCCGCTGGGGCCTATTATAGGTAGGGATCACAATGGAGAAATCAGGTAAAGAAGGCATGAAGGCTTTTCCAAATAATCAAAAGTGTGTGGCGCACGGTCGCCGACCTTAGCATCAGGACCGGGTTATTTGAAAATGCGAAGCCCTCGGTCGGGAGATCCCGTCGGTCTGAGCTTCGTTCGGCCCGTTTTCCACTCGGCTTGTCGCAGTGAGATTCAATGAAATGTAGAGCTGATACTTCATATACTATAATGTGTATTGACGCGCAACAACAAATTCCCTATACTTCGCAAGACTCATAGGTGGTCATGTTGAATGTGCTGATCAAGATTGATCCAACAGTAAGGGGACACCTTTCCCTTTCAATCTCTATAGATGTAATCCTTTGAGGGTTGCGTGGCTTAAGGAGTAGATCATTGACCCGCGTGACGACTACTGGTCCTTTAAGAAGAACCGCAAAGGTCCTTGAGAAAGGAGATAGAGTCGTCGACAAGCGGAATATCTGTCTTGTGAAATGAAGTATGGAAACACACGGTCTGAATCACTCCACCAGCCGCGTCGCGAATCATGTCGCGCATCTTGCCTTAGGCTCTTTGCAGGGTCTTGTGGGTGCTGCTGTATGCATCCCGACAGGACTTGTTACCGCTGCCTTTCTCGCGCGTCAGCTTGGCCCGGAAGATTATGGGCTGTTGACTGTCGCTGCGACAATCGTTGGGCTGATTGAAATATCGATCACGTTGGGGTTTTGCCGGTCTGCCGAGAAGTTTGTCAGTCAAGCGGAAGATTGGCGTTCTGTAGCGTCTAAATTCTTGCAGGCCCAACTGTTGATTGCGGTCATTGTTTCTTTGAGCTTGTTTGCCGCGGCGCCTGCCTTGAGTTTAATGCTGAACTCCCCTGAAATGTCCTTTTTTCTCCGTGTCTACTCGTTCATTTTTCCTATCAGTTCCATGATTGAAATCCACAAATCGATATTGATCGGACGCGGCTATTTTGGGCGCAGGGCGGTTCTCATGGGGGCTTATTGGGTATTTCGTCTTTTCGCGGTGATTCTATTCGTAAGCATCCATCCGTCTGTTACGTCTGTTATCATGGCTAATATCGGAGCTTCATGCATGACTTTTTTATGGGCCCGCTTTCATACAAACCCGGCGATCTTTAGAAGCTCTGATTTTCCGGTTCAAAACCTATGGGATTATGCCTGGCCTCTTTTTTTGTATACCGTCAGCATTAACGTGTTTCGACAGCTCGATCTGCTCTTCGTCAAGGCTATGTGCGAAACGCCCTCTGTGACAGGCTTCTATAGCGCCACAAAAAACCTCACTCTCATTCCCGCGTTAGTCTCCATAGCTCTTTCACCCTTACTGATTGCCAAACTGTCCCAGCTCATGAAGCTTGGGCATCAAAAGGATGCTTATATTATTGCTCGATTGTCTATGCGCTTGATTCTGTGCACCCTCCCGTTTGTGGGTTTGGCGGCAGGCTCTGCAGCCCAACTGGTTGAGGCTATTTACGGTGTTCATTTCATGCCGGCAGCCCCGCTTTTTGCCGTGCTTATATTCGGCGCTTCCGGGATGTCCATGATTTCCATTACTGTTTCTATTCTTATCGTAGCGGACAAACCCAGACTACCCATCGGACTGATGGGTCCGCTTGTTCCGATAGCCTCTTTGGCTCATTATCTCGTGATTCCAAGGTTTGGTGCTATCGGCGCCGCTTTGATGACAACCGCTCTTTCCTGGGTAGCCGCCCTTGTAGCAATCCTAGCCGTTGGAAGAATATGGGGTGTGTTTCCCTCTCTTGGGACATTCTTGAGGAGTATCATGATAAGCGGTCTCACATACGCTTTTGCTCTCTTGTGGCCCGCTCCCGGCTGTCTGCTCATCTTGAAGCTCATTCTCATAGGGATTTTCATCACGGTCGCTTTCTTGTTGTCTGGGGAATTCAGTCATAGGGAATTGAACTTGATCCGTTCGATGCTCCCCGGTCAACTGGAGAGGAGTTGAATGAAAGGTTTATAGCGGCAATAACAGGAAGGGCATTAGTGTGAAGAGTTCCGCAAATCGCCAATCTTGTTATAGATCAAGCCAATGAGCGCACCACCCATTGTGCCGATGGCAAGACCATAGAAAAAACCGATAATACTTCCGAAGAAGGAGACACGATATCCAATGAAGAACTGACTTAAAAGCGCAAGATGCGGACCGACGACATATTTGCCGGTGACTTCATCGATATGACCGCCCTTAATGACGATCCAGTTGGTCGCAATAAATATGGCCAATCCGAAAAGCAGGCCGCAAACCAGCCCCCAAATCTTGGCGTTTAGCCGAAGGACACCCTGAAACAGCTTTTCCTCCTCAACTGCTTTCTTTGGCTCCGTCATTCTTCAACTCCATTGATAGGTGCGGTACAGTCCTCTATGATCCTAGAAATGATCCAAAAAATCCTTGAAGGAGAGCATTTCCGCTTTCCTTTGAACCCTGTAAATAAAGAATCCAACAAAGAAATTGCGAAGGTAGGCCACCAGCCAGCCAAAAATAAACGCCCACAAGAAAGAATAGGCCGCACCGATGAAAGCCCCTTTTAGTGTGACGGTATATCCAAAGAAATACTGACTCAGAAGCCTGAGGTTGGGACCAACCGTTTCGCCCCCCTTGATAACGAGAAAAATCGTGGCGAGAAAGGCGAAAAGCCCGGACACAGACCCCAGCGCGGCAGCAAATCCGAACTTATCCAAACGACTAAAGGCACGCATAAAGGGTTTCAAGACGATTTCCTCATGGTATTCCGTTTCCTCGTTCACTTGCCACAGGTTGTGATTCGCTCCCAATACATTTTTTGCGGCCATCATTCCGGTGAGCATCGAGTGGTCCTGGTTATTATATTTGTGTTGCCCGTTTCGCCCAACCAGGTGAAGGTTTTCCATCTGATCCAGATAATCTCTTATGATTGTCACGGAATCTCTATCTTTACTGTCATAGACTGGGTAAGCCTTGGGCATTCTAACGACAGTACCGTCCAACACATCCCTTTGATTCGCGAAACCAAGGGCTTCCATTTCGCGAACGCCAAGATCTATGAGTTCTCTGTCCGGCATCCTCCAGAGCGGATCATTCTCAAAGCAGAAATATTCCAAACCCAGACAGGTCTTGCTCCGGTCAGGGACCATATAGGGGCTCCAGTTCTTGAAATTCTGAATTCTGCCTACTTTGACATCCGGATCGTGAATGTAGATCCAATTATCGGGGAATACGTCTTCCTTGTTGATGATGAGGGCAACCGTTAAAAAGTCCCTGTACTGAAGATTATTGGCCGCATCTAGAATCTTTTTGGGTACAGGCGGCTTGATTTTTTGGACAAGATCCCGAACAGGCATACTGGAGATAAAATCTGTTCCGGATATTCGTTCCAATCTCCCATTCCGCTCGGCTTCAACGGCTTCCACCCTCTTTTCTGAACATACGATTCCGGTGATCTCCGCGTCCATCCGGACTTCTGATCCGTTACTTTGGATCTTCTCCGCGACGGCCCTCCACATCATTCCGGGTCCCAATTTGGGATAATGAAATTGATCAACCAAGGTCTTGATCACATTTTGTTTGCCATGGGAATGGTTTTGCGATTTTATAAGGGAATCTTTGATAGCGGTAACAAGAGATAGCCCCTTAATCCTCTGTGCGGCCCATTCCGCTCTTATTTCCTTACAAGATATGCCCCACACTTTTTCTGTATAGGTCTTAAAGAAGATGTGATATAGGCGTTTTCCAAAACGATTGGAAACCCACTGCTCGAAGGTCTCCTCCGGTTTTGAGGGTATTAATCGGGAAAGCAGATAGCTTCCCAGTATTAAGACGCTGTTCCATAGTCCTAATCCCAATAGGGCGTTTAAAGGGCGAAGGGGATAGTAAAAAAATTTTTTGGCATAATATATCCGTGAAAGTCGCTCACGCTTCAAGAAGTCATTATCGAGTATGTCTTGCCACATTCGGTCAACTTCATCAATCTTAGTAAAGAAGCGATGGCCTCCTATGTCGAAATGATAATCCTTATAATTGACTGTTCTTGATATGCCGCCCACAGTCTGATCTTTTTCAAGAACAATGGATTCCACGCCGGCTTTGGAAAGCTGGTAGGCCGCGGTTAACCCTGCAGGTCCCGCTCCGATGACTATGACCTTCTTATTTTCTGTTCTTTTTGCTGTTTCTTCCATCTAGCCGTGTCGTGTTCCAATACCTTCCATCATTTTAGCGGCTCCCATGCCCCCTTTCAATCTACGCAGTAGGATCATATTATACAAGTTAATTCTGAGACACGACACGAGATCCGATTCGATATTCTTATTAATTACGCAACTTGTGGGCAAGCCAGCAGGATGCGTAGGTCACACCACTATAAAAATAATAGAGCAGATACATGACAAAGGCCAAAAAAGAGAATACGGGGCCTTTCCGCCTCAATAGGAACATAAAGAGTCTATAGTTGATCATCAAAATAGAGGCCAAAAGAAACAAGACGACAAGAATGAGTTTTGGAGTGTAAATAGCCGGCAAAGAAATCACGACGGCGAGTCCTACCAGGAGGGTGCTCACCTTTTGAGACGGCTGTAGATTGAGATCGCTGACTTTCTCCCGGCTTTCCAAAATCAGTTTTGACCACGGAATCGCTCGATCAAGAATGTCTGATCGGAGCAATGATCTCAATGTCCATTTTTTGAGGTGTTTTACTTGCAGTTCTTTATCCAGCAGAATGCGATACCCCATTCTTTTCAACCTGAAGCCCAACTCTATGTCTTCAATACACGGCCTTGAATACCTTTCTTCATCAAAACCACCTATACGGTCAAATATCTCCTTGCGAATGGCCCCGCAGCCGGCCCAAAAGGTGACGGCCTCCGCACGGGATGACTGATGGACGTAATGATGCTGGAGGTTCTTGAATTGAGAGAAAAAATCTTGCTCCTCCGGGCTTTCGTCGTAAGACCCGAATATCGCCACGACATCCGGATTCTTATCAAAGCCATCGACAACTCGCGCTACGGTTTCTTTCCTGATGACAATGTCAGAATCAACAAAAAAGAGGATATTCCCCTTGGCCTGTTTTGATCCGAAATTCCGCGCGGCTGCCGGACCGGATTGATGAGGGAGTTTGAAGACGATTGCTCCATGACTCCCGGCAATCTCAGCTGAACCGTCTGTCGAACCATCATCTACGACAATCGTCTCATAGGGTCCATAGGAGGATCGTTTTATGGATGAGAGACATTTCTCCAGATAACGGCTTCCATTGTGCACAGGGATGATAATTGAAATATCAAATTTTTGATCCATGTTTTGCTAACAAACGAGCTATATGTTCAGCAGGCGTAAAAACGCGGGCTGCATCTGGTACTGACACAAAGGGTCAGATGTCCACTCATCCATCTTAAGGAGAGGAAGTCATGGGCAACCAATCAAAAACAGAGGGTACATTCTCTTTGAGAGTGAAGTCAATAGTCTTGTGGATTCACGATCAAATGCTTTTCCAAAGCCGATAGTATTTATTGAATTGAAATCATGGAACTCTGCCCCAATCTGATCGTCGCAGCCTTCTTCAAATAACAATTTTGGAACACCTTTATCCTTGATCTGCGAGAGCGATTCCGCTATACCCTATTCCCGAGAAGATCAGCTTATCAAATGCCTTGATCATGAATAAAAGGCATTCTATGTTCGGGAAAGACACGTTTTTCACGGCCGCGTTGACGGTGTTCATAGAGGGTTGAGACGCAGGCCGTCATGTGGGTAAGAACGCTGATACGTTTCTACTTGGAAGTCGCGCACACGGAATTGAAGAAGATCATGTGAGGTAAAAAATGAGGTCAAAAGAACGAATCCGAAGCTTGCTGCGTTCTCCGTTTTTGACATGGGGCGTCCTTTTCAGAGGACGTTACAACTTCATTTACGACCAAATGCCGATCATCATGAACCGCATGTCCATAGCCAAACGGATCAATCTTTTCAAGTCCGGCGCCAATCTGATTTACCGGCGCTTGACCCCGTGGGGCATGCCGCTGCACATGCAGTTTGAATTGACCAACTTCTGTAATTTGCGCTGTCCGGTCTGCCCTACGGGCATTAAGGCGTTGAAGCGACCGCCGAAAGCGGTAGATGTCGAGTTGTTTGATCGTGTGTTGGATGAGGTCGGTCCCTATCTTCTAACACTATCTCTTTGGGGTTGGGGTGAACCGTTGCTTCACCCCCGTCTGCGGCTGATTCTGCGGAGCGCGCGCAGATACCAAATCGCCACCTTTCTGTCGACCAACGGCCAGAATCTCAATGACGATCAGGTCATTGAAGCCCTTATTCAAGAGCCTCCTACCTATCTGATTGTCGCTGTCGACGGTCTAACCGATGAGACCAATACTCGCTTCCGAAAAGGGGCAAAACTCGCCCCGATTTTGGCAGGGGTCCGGCGTATCGCACAGATCAAGCAAAAGATGGGCCTGCGCCTCCCCCTGCTCCATATGCGTTATATCGTCATGAAGCATAATCAACATGAAATGCCACATCTGATTGACTTCGCCCGACGTCACCATTTTGATCTTCTCACCATTCGAACCTTGTCTATTATTGATGTGGAATCAACGGCGCAACTTCATCGTGAACTTGTGCCCGATATGGAAGAATGGAGGGCCTACGGCTATGAAACCGATCATCGTATTGAACGCGGTGATTTTATCTGTCTCCAGCCATTCTGGTTTCCAACCGTGTTCGTAGACGGCACGCTTGTCGCATGCGAACAGGACTACAACGCCCAACAAGCCATGGGAGTGATCTCGAAGGATGTCTCGTTTTCCAAGTTATGGAGGGGAAAACGGGCGTCCAGCATTCGCAGGATCATCAGGGAAACCCCTCAACGTCTGAGTTTCTGTCGAAACTGTCCATACAGAGACCGTGAAACAACGGATTGCAGTGTTCAGGCGCATTTCTTAAATCCGAGGATCGACTACTCCCGTTTAGTCATGAGATATCATTGAATGATAAGTACCCGTTGCGCAAATCCAAAGGGGGTATGAATGACGCCCAAGCCTGTTACCGCCTGTTTTTGTATGTCTGATACGCCTCCTTGGCCCACTCAAAATTGGGGTCGACCTCCAGGGCCTTTTTAAACTGCTCAACCGCCTCCTTCTCTTTCTTGTCCAAGACCAGCGCGACACCATGGTTATAATAGATGTTCGGGTCGTCGGGTCTGAACTTGGCCGCCTCAATAAAATGATCATAGGCCTCGGCATAATGACCTTCCTGTCCCAGACAAATGCCCAATTTCAGATGGATTTCCGCGGACTCCGGATTTAGCTGAACCAACTTTGAGAAATGATTAATGGCCTCTCCGTATTGCCCGGCATCGAAAAGAGCGGAACCCAACTTATACCGTATGGTCGCGTTCCCAGGAGAAAGTTGAACGGCTTTCTCTAAATAGTCTATGGCTTCCCTTTCATTTCCTGTCTTTTCGAGGGCGACGGCCAATTCTAAGTAGGGCTTCAGATACTTAGGGTCAGCGCTGATGGACCTTGAGAAATGACCGATGGCGTCTCGGTATCGTCCCATTTTAAGCAACAGAGAGCCCACCGCGTATTGTGTGGTCGCGTGTTCGGGTGCGATCTGATCGGCCTTGATCAACTGTTTCATCGCTTCCCGGTCGTTTCCCACTTCGAGGAAGGCTATGGCCAGATTGACACGCAATCCGGTGTGATTTGGATTTACGGCAACGGCGTTCGAGAAAAGGGCAATGGAGTTTTGCCAATGACGCATCTGCTTCCAACTCAGGATTGAACAGACAACCAGGAACAGGACCGCCCCGACGACGATCACGCGTCTGCTCTGAGGTCTCTTTGCGATCAGATTGGCCAGCCCCCAGGATAACATGATAAAGAGACCGATAAAGGATGCGTAGGTGTACCGGTCCATTGCAAGGGAAGGGCCTCCTTTCACGATCCCGGCGACAGGCAGCAACATGCCGAGGAACCAGAGCCAGCCGACCATGAGATAGGGATGCCTCTTGATAGTTCTTACGCACAGATAGCTTATGAAGGCCAGCAAGGCGAACGAAACGACGGACTGCCACCCGGAAGGCTCCATCGGCATATATTCGATGCTCAGATCGGTGGGAAAAAACATCTTCCGAAGGTACAGGGCGTATCCATTTGCCGCGTCTATCACATCCTCTATGAGGCTATCCTGATGAGACATGAGAGCGTGCATCCTGCCGCCGTCGGCAAAGGCCAACCTGCCGGCAAAGACGCCGCCGATGGCAGCAGCGAGAGAAAAGATCCCTGCGGAGAAATCGTCAAAGATACCGCCGTATTGACGGGCCGATACGGCCACGGCGCCGACGACTGCCGAGATTAAAAGAAAAGGAACTTTCTCCCATAAAACACGGCCTTTCCATAGGGTCGACAAAGACACCTTCCCGCTTTTTCCTGAAGCAGCCGCGGACAGACGTCCGAGGGGCCAATAGTCCAAGAGCAGCATCACCATAGGGAGGGTAACGACCATGGACTTTGACAGGGCCCCGGCTGCGAACAGACAGAATATCAAAAGATACCTGCCTATCCCCGGCTGTTCGGTATAAGATCGGTAAACCCAAAGGGCCGTCAGCATAAAGAATGTGCTGAGGATATCCTTTCGGCCTGAGACCCACGCGACCGATTCCACATGTAACGGATGAAGGGCAAAAAGGGCGGCCGCCAGGAGACTGGGCCAGAGCGCTTTTGTCATTCTTTCCAGGACAAGAAAAATCAGTATGGTATTGAGAACATGAAACAGTACGCTGGTAAAGTGATGCCCTGCCGGATTCAGGCCGAATATTTGGCAATCGAGCATGTGAGAAAGGAGGGTGACGGGATGATAGTGATTGTGTTCCCCCAGTCTGGTTTTCAGGGCCCAGGCCAACCCTTTCATCGTCAGACCGGCTTGTACATGACGGTTCTCTGTAATGTATTGCGGGTCGTCATAGCTCACGAAATCATAGGTTAAGGTGATGCCGAACAGCGCGCCGGTGATCAATGCCAGGCACAGGCATAATATGATTTTTTTCCCGGAGGCACTCAAACCACTCCCTTTTTTTTGATGATAATGTCTTTGAGTCATCGGGTCATTCAGGGTAAATATAAGCCTTGGAAACCGAACGTCGCCGGGGCGCCGATCGATCAAACAAGAATCTCTTCCAATCTCTCATTTTGTGTTTGGAGCATAGAGGATTCACCCCCAGGTGTCAATGCGAGGGATTTTTTGGGGGAAATGACACCAGTTGACACCCAGGGCAAAATCACCTATACTCCAACCATGTAAAATAAAAGGAATTTTTTATTTTAAAGAGGATTGCCTCAGGAGTTGAGCGTCAGGTCCAATACCTGGACGATCCGTGAGTTGGACGAACCATGACCGACCAAGACATTGAGTCCATCATTTATAAAGACTACCCCAAAGAACCGGTAGCACTCGAAAACCTTTCCGTCCGGTTTATGAAAGAGGCGAAATTCGTGCCGCTCTATATGAGAGAGGGAACCCTCTACATCGCCATGGCCGACCCGGACGACAATCAGACCATCAATTCTCTCAGGTTTGCCTTTGATTTTGACTTGGAGATACGCCAGGGGCGGGTCGATGACATCCTCGAAACCATTGAACGGCTGTATGGGGCGGGCACCCAATCCATTGAGACCATCATCGAAGAAGCCGATAAAGACACCTTTGAACTCTCAGTTAACGGAGACGCGGATGTCGGGCATCTCATCGACATGGCCTCGGAGGCCCCTATTATTCGACTGGTCAACCGTCTGATTCTCAATGCCGTGGAACAGAGAGCAAGCGACATCCATTTTGAGCCTTTTGAGGATGAATTTACTGTAAGATATCGAATTGACGGAGTCTTGCATGAAATAGAACATCCTCCCCAACGACTGCAGGCCGCCATTCTCTCTCGGGTTAAGATCATGTCAAAACTCGATATTTCCGAAAGGCGCCTGCCCCAGGACGGAAGGATCAAGCTCCGGATCGCGGACAGGGAAATTGATTTTCGAGTCTCCACCGTGCCTACGCTCTACGGAGAAAGCCTGGTCATGAGGATACTGGACCGAGAGAACCTCGTCCTCGATCTGGAACGGCTGGGATTTCCAGAGGAATTGGTGGCAGAATATCTGCGCCTGATTCGCCGACCCTATGGCATGTTTCTTGTCACCGGACCGACTGGAAGCGGAAAGACATCAACCCTATATACCACCCTGGCAAAGATCGTTTCCTCGGAAAGCAAGATCATTACCCTCGAAGACCCTGTGGAGTATCAATTAAAGGGGGTCAATCAAATACAAGTCAATCCAAAGATCGGCTTGAGCTTTGCCCACGGGCTGCGCGCGATTGTGCGCCAGGACCCGGATATTATCCTTGTGGGGGAGATCAGGGACCGTGAGACCGCCGAGATTGCCGTTCAATCGGCACTGACCGGACATCTGCTCTTCAGCACCCTCCATACCAACGACTCTGCCGGCGCCATTACCCGGCTCTTGGACATGGGTGTGGAAAATTTCCTTTTGGGCTCTACTCTGCTCGGCGCGCTGGCCCAGCGTCTTGTGCGTGTGATCTGCCCCCACTGTAAAATTCGCGCCAATCCGGACGAAGAATTGATCGAGAGCATGAATCTGAGTCCCGAGGAGACGGCCCACATGGCGTTTTATGAGGGGAAAGGGTGCAGTGAATGCCACCACACGGGATTCAAAGGGAGGATCGGTATTTTCGAATACCTGCCGATCAATCACGATATTCGAAAGGAGATTATGGCCAATTCGGATTCAGACCGAATCAAGGGGGTTGCCATCGAAAGGGGCCTTGTTACTCTTCGTCGAGATGGGTGGAAAAAGGTCGCAAGCGGTGTGACAACGATACGGGAAGTGTTGAGGGTGACCGCCGAGGCCTGAAGGCCGGCATGTTTCAATCATCTGGAATGCCGTAAGAGGCTTTCTAGAGACGGAGTCTGGAGGCTTGAATAGAGAGTATGCCCGGGTATTCATATAAGGTTGCCGATACCTCAGGGAAAATCATAAAGGGAACCCTCAAGGCCGAAGACGAAACCGGCGCCGTCCGCATCCTCCAGAAGCAGGGCTATATCCCTATACGGATTCAATTAATGGAGGATGGCCCCGGCACGGACGAGAGCAGACTGACAAGATGGCTCTCCTCTCTGTTAGACCGGGTTTCTTCAAAGGATGTGATGGTCTTTACCCAGGACCTGGCCGTGTTGCTGGAAGCCGGACTGCCTTTGGACCGAGCCCTGTCCATCCTGATCGATGTGGCTGAAAAGGATAGGGTCAAAGGGATTATTGATGATGTGCTCAAACTGGTTCAGGGGGGCGCCTATCTTTCCGATGCCATGGCCAAACATCCAGAGGCTTTTTCAGACTTCTACATCAACATGGTGAAGGCCGGTGAAATCGGAGGGGTATTGCCTGACGTCTTGAATCGGCTAGGCCTCTCTCTCGAGAGCTCTCAAGAACTGAGGGATTTCATTGTCTCGGCCATGATATACCCTCTCTTCCTTGTCTTGGTGGGAGGGGCATCACTTGTGGTCCTATTGACCTTCGTGATTCCAAAATTCTCAGTGATCTTCTCCGACATGGGGACGGCCCTGCCCTTTTCGACAAAGGTTCTCCTCACCCTGAGTACCGGACTGAAGAATTGGTGGTGGTTGATTCCCACGGGGATCGCGGCCGTCGCGTTCCTATATGACCGTTACACCAGGACCCCCAATGGGCGCCTTCGGCTGGACCGGTTAAAGCTGCGGTTACCCATGATGGGGGAGCTTATCACAAAGGTGGAGACCGTGCGTTTCGCCAGGACCTTGGGTGTCCTTCTCAAGAGCGGTGTCTCCATCCTCATGGCCCTTGATCTGGTCCGAGCCACTATCGCGAACAAGGTGCTCGCAGATGCCATGAAGCGTGTTCATGCCAGGGTGAAGGAGGGGGATCGATTATCCAAGTCCTTGGAGGAGGCGGGCATTTTGCCGGCCTTGGGCCTACAGATGATTATTGTGGGGGAAGAATCAGGTCGGCTTGAGGAGATGCTGTCGCAGGTGGCCGGAAGTTACGAGAAGTCGGTTAAAGAGACGGTCAAACGCCTCACAGCCCTTCTTGAACCGGTCATGATCCTTTTCATGGGCCTTGTGGTGGGATTTGTGGTGATCTCCATGTTGATGGGCATCTTCAGTATGAATGATATACCGTTTTAGGGAAAGGGGCCAAGGGTTCAAGGATTCAAGTGAAATGCCCTATCACAGGATATGAGGATTTAAAGGCCCGGAGAAACAACGCAATATGGTGGGAAAAGTCATGAAAAAAAGGAAAGAGGACGGATTCTCATTGATCGAACTGCTGATCGTGATGGTGATCCTTGGGCTTCTGGCGGCCCTTGTGGCGCCGAAAATGTTCGGCAAGACGGAGAAGGCCAAACAGAACGCGGCCCAGACTCAAATCAGCTATTTTGAGTCGGCCCTGGATACGTATCGGCTCGACGTCGGGAGATTCCCCTCGAATGAAGAGGGCCTTTTGGCCCTGAGGGTGAATCCCGATGAGAACAAGAAGTGGGAGGGCCCTTATCTGCCAAAGGAAATCCCTCTGGATCCATGGGGGAATCCCTATATGTACAATTATCCCGGGGAGCACGGCTACTATGATATTATCTCCTATGGAGCGGACGGAGCGCCCGGCGGGGAAGGAGAAAACACGGATATCGTGAACTGGAAGAATATTGGTCATGAATCCCAGGAATAGAATATCCGGCTTTACGCTAATCGAGCTGATGATTGTTCTGGTCCTTCTCAGCGTGGCCACGGCCCTAGTGGTTCCGAGGCTGGCCGGATCATTGGACCGGATGAATGCCGAGTCCACTGCGCGGCGAATTGCCTCTGCACTGCGTTTTGCGCGGAGCCGCGCCGTCACGGAAAAGATCCCTTATCTGGCGGTCTTTGACATGGATACCAACATGTTGAGTGTCATGGCGTATCCGGCGCCGGATGAGACGGACCCGAATGAGGCAGACCCGGATAACGCGGAAATCGGCGGCCCGCAGGAACCCAGGGTCTATATTTTCCCGGACGGGATCCGCCTTAGAGAGGGTGTGCCGCTGGATGGGGAGACGGTGACCGCCGGCGCGTTTGTGATGGGCTTTTTTCCGGGAGGGGGGACCACCGGCGGAAAGGTGATTTTGCGCGATGATAAAGACAGGGTATTTTCGGTTGATCTCGATAGGATCACCGGTTCGGTCAAGATCCATGAAGAGAGTGAAACCGATCTTTAAGCCAAACGGCCGAAAGGGCGGCTTTACTCTTCTTGAAGTGCTGATCGCCATGATGATCCTGACCATCTCCCTGGCGGCTATCTTCCAGCTGTTTTCCGGAGGGTTGAGGTCTGCCAAACTTTCGGATGGATACACACGGGCGATTTTTCATGCCAGGGCGAAGATGGAAGAGACCCTTTTGGCCGACAGACTGATGCTAGGGGAGGCGGAAGGAGTCATCGAGGAAGACTATGGATGGAGATTGTCCATTGATCCCTATGAATCGGGTGGGGAAGCGGGCGTTCCGTCAAAAGCCGCGGAAACTCTCTTCCTGGTCACGGTAGATATTGTCTGGACGGACGGCGAGCGCGAACGGACCTTCACCATTCGAACCCTTCATATGGCAAAGGAGATTGGAATCGATGAAGAGGTTTGAGGCAAGCGCCGGGTTTACCCTGCTGGAATTGATGATATCACTGACCATCATCGCCGTCATAGCGGTTATGGTCCAGAATGGGTTTAGATTGAGTGTCGGCGCCTGGGAAAAGGGTGAATCCGCCATTGAAGATCAACAGCGATACAGATATACCCTGGACCTGATCCAGCAGCAGGTCTCCTCAGCCCTGCCGAGGCCTCCGAGTGAGAAAACGGGGACAGACCCGGATGCCGATCTGAAGGGGGATGAGGCCTCTCTGGAGTTTTCATCACGAATGACCCTTATTCCCGGCGACCCGTCAGGCGTGGTCCAGGTCAAATACCGTGTGGAGACACTGGAGGAGGGAAAGAGCTTATGGTTCACGGAAAGGGGCCTGGTTGACCAGCTGAGGACGTCTTCTCAAGATGAGCCGGGAGAAGAGGATTGGCATATCCTTCTCTCCGATATCCAAGATTTCGCATTCGAGTATCACCCTCCTATTCCACCGGAGGATGTCTTGAATGAGCTGTCCTATTGGCAGCCCTCATGGGGGGAGCAGGAAGGAGAGAAGGGATTGCCTCTTGCGCTCCAGGTCCGTTTTCAGATGAATGAGGGGGCGTCTCCCTTGCATCTTGTGATCCCTGTTGGTAAAGGAAAGATCTGATGAGGAATTCCCTCTTCCAGAGCGACGAAGTCGCGTATGATGAAAGCGCGAAACGATTTCGTCTGAATAGCAGAGGCGTTGCGTTGGTCCTTGTCTTGTGGATCCTGGCGTTTCTGTCCGTGTTAGTGGGGGAGTTTTGTTTTGCCACGAGGACTGAAATCAACATTACGACCAATTTCAAGGAGGAGACCCTCAGTTATTACTACGCGAAGGCCGGGGTGAACCTGGCCACATACCGGATTCTTAATAATGGCCCTTTTCCCCGCGACATTGAAGGCGATGAGACGCCTCCGAATGAAGAGGCGAACGAATGGTGCCTGGGTGAGAAGATTCCTCCTGTTGCCTTCCGGGAAGGGCGCATTGAAATAGAGATAGGAAACGAGAGCGGGAAGATCAACATCAACCAAGCGGACGCCGGGCTTCTGATGATGATGTTGAGCCCTTTTGACTTGGATGACCAGGATAAGAATATCATTGTGGACTCTATTTTGGATTGGCGCGACAGGGATGATCTTTACCGGATCAACGGGGCGGAAGACGATTATTACCAATCCCTTGATGCACCATACGGCGCAAAGAACGGCGATTTTGATTCAATTGATGAATTGCTTCTGGTCAGGGGTGTGACCCCCGCGATATTCTTCGGCGGATTGAGAGAGATGCTCACCATCTATCCCCGGGGGAACGCGGACGATTTGAAAGTAAAGACCTCCGGCGATAGAGGCCGGATCAATGTCAATGCCGCTCCGCCCCAGGTCCTTCGCGCGCTTCCCATGATGGACGATGATCTGGTCCTATCCATCGTGGAGCATAGGGCTGAAGAGCCTTTCAGGTCCGTTAATGAGATGTCGCCTATCGTCGGAGGCGAGGTCTATGGGGCCATTTCTCGATACCTTTCCATTGATTCGGGCCCTTATTATATCATCCGCGCCACAGGGATGGTGTCCGGAAGCCCCGCAAGACGTGGAATCGAGGTGATATTAGAGATAGACAAGACGCGCAACCCCCCGTATCGTAGGGTTGAATGGCTGGATAATCTGGAATTTTGGCTGGAATCGCAGGAGGAGAGCGTTGATTTTTCAGGATAGCATCGGCATTGAAATCAAAGAGAATGAAGTCGTCCTGGCCTTTCTCAAGCAGTCCTTGAAAGGGGTGAGATTGGCGGCCCACTCTGTGTATGCCGTGGAAGGAAAAAAGTCAAAGAGAGAGCTGCTGGAAGAGATCAGATCCTATATATCCGAATTTAGGGAGGAGAATCAGATCCATACGGCCAATCTGGTGATGGGACTTTCCAATGGAGAGGTCATCCTCAGGGAAATCGAATACCCTTTGGCCGTGAAAGAGAACCTTCAGACGACCCTGACCTATGATATGGATAAGTATATCCCTCTCCCCGCTGATGAAATCTATTTTGACCATCAGGTGATTGAAGAAGACCGGGGGAACAATCAACTGAAGATCTTGTTGGCCGTCATGAAAAGGAAAGACTGCGAGCCCTATCTCTCCTTCTGCAGGCAATGGCCCGGGGGGGTTTTCGGCTTGTGTGTGTCTGCCGTGGCCGCGGCAAACTGTTATGCCTTTCTGTCCGGGAAAAGGAAGTCCCCCCTGAACGGGCGCGTCCGGGAAATCCTGATGCAACAGGGGGATATCCTTTCAGACAAGGAAGTGTTCCAACCTTCCAGTCTCCATCATGCGGGGATCCCGTCTTCGGACCTGATTCCGGCGTTCGGGCTGGGTTTGGAGGTATTGTGGGAGGCGCCGATCCGCATCAACCTTCTCCCTCAGGAGGTCCGTAAGAAACCGAGCCGCAAAGGGATCTACGCGCTCATCGGGCTCGTCTCTCTCCTCATTCTGTCCATGGCGACCTGTAGCGGCGGGTACCTTTATCGTCGTCAAATGCAGCTCAGACTCATGGAAGGGGAGGCGAAGCGGCTTTCTTCGGAGGTTATGACGGTCACGGAGATGCAGGAGCGCATCAAAGAGATCGAGGCTCGACTTGAGACCCTGAAAGAGATCAGCGAGGGAGATCATTCCGCTCTGGATATCCTGAGAGAGCTCACCCAGGTCATCCCGGACTCCGCGTGGGTGACGGATTTAAGGTTGACGGACAAGGACATTCAATTGAACGGATATGCCCAATCCGCGTCCGAACTGATCCCCCTCTTGGAGGGGTCCCCTATGTTCGAGGACGTCGCTTTTCGTTCGGCCATCACAAAAGACGTGACCCAGAACAAAGAGCGGTTTGTGATCGGCCTGAACCTCGTATCCTTAAAAGAAACGGAGGAATGATGTTAAGACCACAAAGACACGGAAAAAGAAAAGGGCCCTATGATATAGTCCTAGCGCCTTAGTCTTTGTGGTTGAAGGATCAGCCCAATGGTTCAACTCAACAGAGAAAGAAAAATCATATTGATCTGCGGCGTGGTCCTGCTTCTGGCGGGGGCCGCGTATCGTTTTTCTCCGAGCCTGCCTTCCTTTTTCGGGAAGTCGGACGCGGTCAGTTTCAAGGAAAAAGAATTGGCCAAGTATCGGGAAGTCTTGCAGGAAAAGAGAAAAGTCGAGATGAGACTGATATCAGTGGAGCGTGAACTGGCCCGGGTCGAGGCCGGCCTCTTGTCCCAGGCGACTCCCGCCCTCGCGGCGGTGGAGATCGAGAACATGCTCAGTGATATGATTGAAAAGAAAGGGATGAGGCTTCATTCCATGCGCGTGATGAAAGCAGGGCCCACTGAAAAGGGCGAATATATGATCGTGCCCGTGGAGGTCAAGATGATGGCGACTATCCGGCAGATAAAGGAAGTCCTTTTTACCATAAAGAATTCCGATAAACTCATTAGGGTTGCCTCGATCCGGGTCCGTTTGCCCAATATTCGTCGTCCGGAGGAAATCGATTGCACGATGGTTGTGGAAGGTTTAATGAAGAGTGGAAAGAGATAGGAATCTGATATGATACCCCGAATATGGTTGATTAATGTGATCCTCGCCCTGTGTGTCCTGTTCGCGGGGGGCATGGCCTACCGCGTGTGGGTCCAGGAAGAGCCATTGGAACGGGGCGCCCCTTCCAGCGCTCCATCGGAATCCGCCCCTGAAAAGACGCAGCCGATCAAGGGGACTTTCTTAAGAGAATCGGCCTATAGGGTCATTGCGGAACGCTCATTGTTTTCAGCCGATCGGAAGGAATCCCTTCCGGAGGAACCTCAGGAGAAGACGGAGAAGAAAGAACCCGTTATATCCGGCAAAAAGATCCATCTATATGGCGTGATCATCATGGAAGATGAACGAAAGGCCCTGATTGACAATCCTGTTCGAGGTCCGGATGAACCCCAGAGGAAATGGGTGTCTATTGGAGACGCCTTCTCTGATCTCAGGGTCGCCGCCATTGAGCCTGAGAGCATTCTTCTCGAACAAGGCAAGAATGAATACGAGATTTCCCTGTACGACGATGAAGAAAAGAAAACTCTGCCTTCATCGGAAAGCGGGGCCCCATCTCCATCTACGCCCACCGTGGTGAACACAGGGACCCAAGGGCCGTCTTCCCAGGGGAAGGCCGCGAGTGAAGGCGACGCGAAACAAGCGGCAAGACCACAGGCCTTCACGAGGAAGGCCCCAAGCGACGGCAACGCGAAACCACAAGTAGGCCCCGGGGCCGGCCAAAGAAAAGAAGATGACACCACAGGAGAATTTGAGATTGTTGAGACGCCCTTTGGTCCCATTAAGAGGAAAATAAGGAGCAATTAGCTGATGATATTGAAGTATTCGATTTTTATTAAGACCTGTTTTCTGATGATGTTCGTCCTTGGCGCTTCACCGGCCTGTCAAACCCAGGAACCGCTGTTGAATCGGACCCCGGCGGGTTCAGGGGCGGCTGCGACCCCCGGTCCTTCCGCCGGCACGCCTTCGAGTGTGAGAGGGAGGACCATTTTCAGCGCTGAGGAGCCGGGTGAGCCGCATACGGAAAGGATGGAAGTCATTTCCACGCCTTTCGGGCTGGTCAAGGTCAGAGCAAGGGGGCCCGAACCCTCTCAGGGCAAATCAGCTTCTGAAGGAAAATCCGTTTCCCGGGAACCGCCGGCTGTTCCAAAGTCAGAATCCCTCCCCACCAAGCCGGCCCATAAAAAAAAGGACGCGCCGGATGAGAAGAGCGGGTTTATCGCCCATCAGGTCGCCATGGAAGATCCGCCGGCCCCTGATGGGACATCCGGCGGCATCGTATTGAATTTTGACAAGGCGGATTTGATGGAAGTCATCCGCGCCGTGGCCGAAATACTCAAGTTCAACTACATCGTGGATCCCTCGGTGCGCGGCAATGTCACGATCCACACGGCCGGTGCCCTAGAGACAGCGGACATTTGGGACGTCTTCCTGCAGATCCTTGAGATAAACGGCGTTACCGCCGTAAAGAGCGGCAATCTCTATAGGATCGCGCCCACTAAAGAGGCCCCCCGAATGCCGATTTTCACCAGGATGGGCCGACAGGATACGGAATCACTCCGGCTCGAAGAACGGGTCATCATGCAGATCATTCCTCTGAACCATATCTCCGCCGCTGAAATGGCCAAGACCCTGTCGCCGTTTATTTCGTCCGAAGGGGTTATGGTGACCCAAGATCAGTCGAACATCATCATCCTTGTGGATAAAGGGGTGAATATCCTCAAGGCCCTGCGGCTTGTGGAGACGTTTGATATCGATCTGTTCGAGAACTACACCCACGCCTGGTATCCGGTCCAACACATGGATGCCGAAGAGCTGGTCAAGGTGTTGAAGGATGTCTTAAAGGCCTATGGACGAGATGAGAAAGAGGGTTTTCAGCTCATGGCCATCAAACGATTGAACCGGCTTCTCGCTATCAGCCCGGACAAGGCGTTTTTCACTGAACTGGAAAAGCTCATTAAGGAGTTTGATCAACCGGATGAAGGTGTTGAACCGAGAATATACGTCTATTTCATGAAGAACGGACAGGCCGACGATTTTTCGGGTATACTGATGTCCATTTTTTCCGGATCCTCCAAGACGGTCCGGCAGGACGCCCCCGCCAAAAAGGCGGAAGAAACCATATCCACCCGCCCGCCGAGCATTTTTGGGTCCCAAGCGAAAGAACAAAGAGAGTCCTCCGGTCCGGGCATTCCGGGGGGGACCGCGGAAGGGTCGGGGACCTTGAGGGGGCCGCTGAAAATCACGGCAGATCCCATCAGAAACGCCTTGATCATCGAGGCGATCCCCTCGGACTATCGGATTGTTGAAAACATTCTCGACCAGCTGGATGTCCTCCCCAGGCAAGTCCTGATCGAGGTGGTTATCGCGGAGGTTTCAATGGACGCCAAAGACGAGATGGGTGTCGCCTGGGACTACACGGACGGCGATGACACCGTGGACCTCAATGTGGTGAGTGGAAGCATCAAGAGTGATAGCGGGCTGAATCTCACCCTGGGGCG
This sequence comes from Deltaproteobacteria bacterium, assembly GCA_016930795.1. Lineage (GTDB taxonomy): Bacteria > Desulfobacterota > DSM-4660 > Desulfatiglandales > HGW-15 > JAFGFY01. The sequence continues at coordinate 7,088 of JAFGFY010000136.1, read as the reverse complement.
GACCGCCCCCTTGTCCGCCACCCTGTCCGCCCTGGCCTCGGATGACAGGGCCAATATCCTCTCCGCTCCCCTTGTCCTGGCATCCGACAATAAGGAGGCCAAGATCGATATATCCACTCAGATCCCCGTGGCGAGCGCCTCGATCGTCACAACAGGCGATAATCCCCTTACCCAGACCACGATCCAATATCGGGACACCGGGATCATTCTCGCTGTGACGCCCCATATCAATGACCGGGGTCTGGTAAGCATGGACATCAGCCAAGAGGTCAGCGAGACGGGGGAAGGCCAGAGTGTGGGCGGCAACACCTATCCATCCTTTCGGCAACGAAGGGTGAACACTTCCCTTACCGTGGGTGACGGCCAGACTATTGTCATGGGAGGGCTTATGAGGGAAAAAGAACAAGAGATCGACAGCGGTGTCCCCTTCTTTAGCTCCATTCCGATTCTCGGCTTCCTGTTCGGTAAAGAGACCAGGTCACGGGAGAAAACGGACCTCATGCTGTTCATCACCCCGCGGGTTATTGTCAATCTGTCGGATGTGGACGCGATTACGCAGGAGTTTAAACAAAAAGTCAATCAACTCATGCGCTTAAAAGAAAGGAATGGGAATCCCTAAAACGCCATTTGTTCAAATCCCTCAAGAAGCCTCGGCCCGATTCAACCGGCGGGCCTTGATCCGGTTACTGGCCTTCTCATGCGCGTTGTTCTCTGTTCTTCACGCAGCCTCCATCCGTGCGGACGAGGTTTCCTCCGCACCTGTCGCGGTGTTGTATACCTTGAACAGGCCGTTTGTCGAGGCGGTCGAAGGGCTGAGCCGTGTGATCAAGACGGCCGGGGGAAAGACGGAGGCCTTTGCCCTGGAGGACTACCCTGAGAAGAGAAGGTCCATTCTAAAGGAAAAGATGACTCAACAGCCCTTCGGCTTCTATGTCGGCGTGGGTCCCCAGGCCGCCCGGTTCATCTGGGATGAATTAGACCCTGTAAAGGCCAGGCCCATCTACTCGATGGTGCTGAACCCCGAAAAGGTCCTTTCATTGACCGGCAATGAATGCGGGGTCTCTTTGAATATCCCGATTTCGACGCAGGTGGAGAGGATTTCAGCCGGGCTCCCCGGCGCCAAGCGTATCGGATTGTTGTTTGATCCCCTCAACAACGACCCGTTTTTCATCCAGGCCGGAAAGATCGCTGAAGGATCCGATCTGCGAATCATCCCTTTGAGGGTCACATCAAGCAGAGAGATCCCAACCGTATTGGAGACCCGTCTCAAAGATATCGACGCGCTATGGCTTATTACGGATTCCACAGTGACCATTTCCGAGAGCATCATTCAATTTATCATTGAAACGGCCCTCTTGAACCGAGTCCCGGTGATCGGATACAACAGCTTTTTCTATGAATCAGGGGCAGCCCTGAGTTTTGTCTTTGACTATCAAGAACTCGGGGAACAGACAGGGGAGCTGATCACGGAGTTGTTCGATACCGGAGTCTGTTCAAGTCCTGATCCAAAGTTCAGCCTATGGGTGAACCGTAAGACCATTCAGAGACTCGATATCCTGTTGGGAGAAGAGGCCGTGATGGGGGACGGGGCAGCGCCATGAAACGGTTCGGCATACATATCCGTCTGCTTGTCGCGGGCATCATGCTGATCATGGCCACCACGGTCATCCTTGGGTATATGGGTCTGACCATTACCCGGGAGTTTGTCCTCTCGCGCTTTGAAAACAGGATGAATTCTCTGGCCCGATATCTCGCGCTGAATTCGGAATTGCAGATACTGATCGGCCAGAGAAGCGCCTTGGAGCGTCTGGGACAGAACCTTCTCAGTGAGGATGATGTGGTGAGGGTGTCCATTGAGGACGAAAATGGGAACCTCTTGGCCGAAGCCGAGAAACCTATGGAAACGAACAATGGAGGGTCGCTGTATGAGGTCAGCGCGCCCGTTATCCAAAGGCGGGCGGGGTCCTTTCCTTTTGTGGGAGACCTCAATGAGTCACAGGTGATCGGTCGGGTCAGGATCGCGTACAGCTCCCAGGGAATCAACCAACTCCTGTCCGCCATAGCGAACCGCTTTCTCTGGCTTTCTCTGGGAATGGCCTGCGCCTGCGCGGTGATCTTCTACTTTTTCTCACTCTCCATTGTCGCGCCGGTGACCCGACTTGCAGGGATAGCGCGACAGGTGGGAGAGGGAAATTTGAAATTGCGCGCACAATCCGATAGCCTTCCCGAGACCAGGGAATTGGGGCTCGCGTTTAATGCCATGCTCGATTCCATTGAGACCAGCCAGAACGCCCTCAAACGGGCCAATGAGGAGATTGTGCGGCAAAAGACATTGGCTGAGCTTGGAAAATTCTCCCTCATGGTGGCCCATGAGGTGAAGAACCCCTTGAGTATCATAAAGAGTTCCATAGACCTTTTGAAGAAAGACCTTCAGTCCTCAGAGGACCCCGTGCCCATCGTCTATATTGAAGACGAGATTCAGCGGCTCAACCGGCTCATAGAGGATTTTCTCCTTTTTGCCAGGCCGGCCATGCCCGCCTTTCGCCACGTGGATCTGAACCGAATGCTGCATGACATGATTGTCCGTTTTGAGGTGCAACTGAACGGGGCGCGGGTGGGAATCGAGACCCGCATTCCCGAAACGCCCTGCCGGACCGACGCAGATCCGGATCTTCTGACGAGGGCCATCGGGAATGTCTTGAAAAACGCCGTGGACGCGAATGGAAATCAGGGCAAGATCATTGTCACCGCGAGCCAAAGGGATCGGCGCTGGGTTGTCGAGGTGGAAGACCAGGGCCCGGGCGTCGCGTCCGAGAGCATGGAGGTTATATTCGAGCCGTTTTACACGACCCGCGCCAAGGGGACAGGCCTGGGCCTAGCCTTTGCCACTCAGGTGGTGACCGCCCATAAAGGGCGAATCAGGGTGGAAAACAAGCCCAACAACGGCGGCGCACGTTTCATTTTGGAACTGCCTCTTAATCGAAATGATGGGACAAACAATCCTAAAGAATGGTCTGACGTTGATTGCCGATGATGAAACATACAGGAAAACCATCGCATATATTGATCGTTGATGACGAAGAGAGGATGCGCTACCTGCTCTCCAAGATGCTGGAAGACAGGGGCTACAGGGTGAGTCAGGCCGGTGACGGTGTGGAGGCCTTGGAGATGGTGCGACAGTCCTCCTATCATATGGTCATTACCGACATCAAGATGCCCCGAATGAATGGTCTCGAACTGCTGGAGAAGATCAAACCCCTCCAGATCCCGGTCGTCTTCATTACGGCCTTTGCCACCGTGGATTCCGCGGTGGAGGCCATGCGCACAGGTGCCGTGGACTATATCACCAAGCCCTTTGAAGAAGACCGGATCCTGGTCACGGTGGAGCGGACCCTGCGGCTCTCACGGCTCATGACCGAGAATGTGGAGTTGAAGCAGAAACTCCGAAAGGCCGAAGAGCCGGGTGAGGTGATCTATGTATCTGATATCATGGCCGGAGTCATGGATTCAGCTTCCAGGGTGGCCAAGAGTGATTCGGGGGTTTTCATAACCGGGGAATCGGGGACCGGAAAAGAACTCCTGGCGCGATACATTCATGACCAGAGCGCGCGCGGGCCCAATCGATTTGTGCCGGTCAACTGCGCGGCCATTTCTCCAAGTCTCGTGGAATCCGAACTCTTCGGCCATGAAAAGGGCTCTTTTACAGGGGCCGACAGGCGGGTGGAGGGGAAGTTTGAATATGCCGCCCAAGGCACGCTCCTATTGGATGAGATCGGAGACCTTCCTCTGGAGGCCCAGGCCAAGCTCCTTAGGGCGCTTCAGGAGAAGAAGATCCAGCGTGTCGGAGGGAACGAGGAGATTCCCGTAGATGTGCGGGTGATCTGCGCGACAAACAAGAAACTGAACAGACTGGTAGAGGCCGGGCAGTTCCGTAAGGACCTGTTTTTCAGGATCAATGTCTTTCCTATTCACCTGCCGACCCTGGCGGAGCGGACCGAGGACATTGTTCCTCTGGCGGAGTATTTTCTCAAGAAACTCGACATGATCGTCCCCTCCCCAAGGCTGGATGAGACGGCCGTCAAATGCCTCCTGAAATACCCCTGGCCCGGTAATGTCAGAGAATTGGCCAACGCGTTGGAGCGCGCGGCGATCCACTCCGGGGACACGGGAATAATTACCGGGAAGACCCTTTCATTTCTCACGGGTTCCGCCATTCCACGGGGAGATCATGAAGGGTTTGAGCTGCCCGTAGGGGGCATTCATCTTGAAGAACTTGAAAATGACCTGATCAGGCAGGCCTGTGAGAGAGCGGGCAACAACCAAACAGAGGCCGCCAGACTTCTGGGGGTGACCCGTGGAAAATTCAGAACGATGATGAAGCAGTCAAAGAAACAGGGATGATTTACAGGATACCGCGGACGGTGGGCTAACTTGGGAGAAGAGCTAGAAAAAACAATGGATATATCTTTACATAATACCCTAAGAAGGCTCCTTTTGAGCGTCACGATCCTGCTCTGCGTTTTCACGACCCTGTGGGCAGATGAAGAACCTCAACCCGTGCCTGAAGAAACCATGTTGATGTTTGTCGGGGAGGAGACCAAGGTCCTCAGTATCGCGTCCCGTCGCGAGCAGAGCGCGTGGCAGGCCCCTGCCATTGCCAGGGTCTTGAACCGAAATGAGCTCAGGGATCGCGGCGCGTTTACCTTGAGCAACGCTTTGAAAAACATCCCCGGTTTTTACGCGGCCCAAAAGGAATGGGGGACCCAACCCTATTTGCGGGGTATTCCCAACTCCGTCCTGTTTCTATATGACACGGTGCCCGTGGGGTCCGAGATGACGAAATTCATCCATCAGCTGGATCACGATCTGTCTCTCTGGTCCGTCAAGCGCGTCGAGATGGTCAATGGGCCCGCCTCGGTCCTCTGGGGGCCGGATGCCTTTGCCGGTATCGTCAATGTGGTCCCCATGACAGGAAAGGACCTGGACGGGGTAGAGGCCGGCGTCCTCTACCAAGGCCCGGGGGGGCATCTCGGGTTTTTTGCCAACGCGGGTTGTGATCAAGGGCTCTGGAACGGTTTTCTATCCGTGAGCGGACGCAGGGGTGAAGAGGATGACAGGCCCTTTGGTATTGTGAGGTTCCAGGGGGATGGGTCGGCGCCCCTTTCACCGGAAGAGCGTTTTGGAGAAGGCCTTCCCGGGGAATCCAAGTACCTGGAGGTCTACGGGAATTTTTCCTATGACGATTGGTTAAACCTCTCCGCCAGGATGTCCTACAACGACAGACCCTATGCCATGATCAGCGGGGAAGGGAGCGCCTCCTGGGGGGAAAGTCGCGGGTCCCCATTCGGATATGTCAAGGTGGAGGCAAAGAGACCATTCGCTCGAAACTCGGCGCTCAAATTTACGGGTTTCTACTCCGAGCTTCAATACGAGCATGATGTGATTGACTGGAGCCAGACCCAAGAAGAGCGCACGACCTACGCGGAGTTGGTCTATGATCGCTCGATGATGGCCGGAACGGCCATTTTCACGGGGGGCTTTTCATACCGGGAAAAAAGCGTTCAAAACGCCCCCCTCTGGCAGGGGTATCTGCCCGGGTATCTGGAGTCTAACAATCCGGCCTTCTTCCCGATCATATTTCAAGAGAGCTACGATAGTCGCCTCTGGTCCATCTTCGGTCAGTTCCATAAGACCATTGACGACTTCAACATGTTTGCCGGGCTACGCCACGACATGCATGATGATTTTGAGGATCAAACGAGCCTCAGCGCCGGGATCGGGTGGTCACCCTCTTCGTCATGGCGGTACAAGCTGATGGGGGGGACCGCCTACCGGACACCCTTCGCGCGACAGCTCTACGAGGAAGGAAATCCCGACCTGGAGGAAATTCGAAGCCTGAATATGCAGATCGCCTGGGAAAAGCCTCGCCGAATGGGGTTCTCCGCCACGGGCTTCTGCCAATGGCTTGAAGATCATGTCATGGAAGATCCCTATGCCGGCATCTCCCTGCCCAACGAACAGAAGATTCACGGTCTGGAGTTGGAAGGACACTATTCGCCTTCTCCTTCGCTGAAAATAGAGGGGAACGTCACCCTGCTCGAAAACCGGGGTTCGGATGAGACATACCGGTATCTGGATTCCATTGAAATCGACGATGAGGGGAATATCGTCAAGGTCTATGACACAAAAACCTATCCCTATGACCTTGGGGCCGATTCCCTGTTCAATGTCATGGTCACGTGGCAGCCGATGCCCGGAGTCATCCTGCATGCCCGAACCGGGTATGCCGCCTCCCGGTCCCTCATCTATCCACGGGACGATGCGTTTGAGATTGTCTCCGTATCGGGGGAATGGCTGGTGGATCTCGGCGCCGTCATTCGGGACGTTCCTTTTCCCGGGGCGGACCTCGACCTTTCCGTCAAAAACCTCACGGATAACAGCTACCAAACTCCAGGGACCTACGATCTCATGGAAGGCCCATCCATCACCGTGCAGGCGGTCTTGAGAGTGACATTCTAATGATTTTTTGGTCGATTTCAGCCATCCCGGTCGAATTCCGCCAATCGAATGGCGTCACTTGACCCATAGGATTGTCCTTGCCTTCAGGCCGGCGAACCCGTGTTTCATAGGATTGTGGAACAATTTTATGAAAATAGTTGACAAATATGTCTAAATTATGTTTAATTATCGGGAAATTGATGCCAATAAGACGGAAGGGGATCGGATCTATGTGAGCGTCATACAGGCAAGGGGCCGGCAGGCAAAAATGGCATAAGTCTTGCTGTGTTTTGTCTGGTTGTAAAGGGAGTTGATTGAATTCTTTATTGATTATGAACAAGGCCCCGAATATGAAACGTTTGCATGTCATCATGATCGGTCTCGTTTTCATCTCTTTGTTTGCGACCTCCGCCGCTGCAAGTGGCGAGGAATCCTTTATAAAAGAGATGGAAGCCCAGCTCCTGGAGTGGATCAATGCCGCCCGGACAAATCCCCTTGAGACGGCCTCTATGGTGGGTCTGGATCCGGATCAGGCGCTGGCTGAACTGCCGGGGCTTAATGATGTGTTGACCCAGGGGCTTGCCCCCCTT
>JAFGFY010000135.1 GCA_016930795.1 Deltaproteobacteria bacterium | reverse complement strand
GACCCCTGGAATCCTTGAATCCTGATCGTCGATCAACTAATTTGGAGATGATCCTTATATAAAAACCGTACTCAATAATAGGATGACCGACGTTTTTTCTGTTTGCGTCCCAACACGATACCGAAAACTACGGCCAACAAAACGACTCCGCCTCCTGTTCCGAACCACTTCCATGTTTCCGAACCCCTGAGTTTTTCGTATCTCTTGCTCAACTCTTCAAGCTTCAGTTGTGTGGTCTCCAACTCGGATTGAGTCGCCTCATGCGTAGCCTTCAGCTCTAAAAAGCTGGCAGCCCCTTCTTTGAGAGACTCATGCTCTTCTCTCAGTTCCGCAAGAGTGGCGGCAGTATCTTCCAAGGAAACGGCCAGTTCTTGCCCCCGACGAACGGTCTCACTCAATTCCTTTTCAAGACCAGCAACCCTCTGCCTTAACTCGGCACTCTCTTTCAAAGCTGTTTCAGCCTGCATCTTCCATGGCTGTCTGGTGATCAAATATTGACTCAATACCCAACCGTCTCTGGTGGCTTTCCCGTCTTCCACAAGCTGAACATGGCTCCAATCCCCATCAGTGCCTAAAATTTCAACAGGTTGCCCTGATGAAAGACGATCAACGACCGTGTGTTGAGTACTCGGACCTGTGCGAAAAGTAATGAGCAGGCTGTCTTTGACATAGGCCGTTTCCGCCAGGCCTGACCGGCTCATCAAGAAAACTCCGCATAAAACAACGAAAACAGATCCTAATCTTCGCGCTTTCTTCATCCTCCCAGCGCCCACAATTCCAAGGGATATCATAATCACCGTCCTTCTTCCCCTTAATCCTTATCGCAAAACCGCCATTTTCTATTGAGGGTCTTGATAATCTATTTCTCTAGCCAAAAAAACAAGCCCCTTTTCTCGGCCCTTTCAAAGAGCATCTCAACATCTCCCTCTGATGAGCTGAATGCCTTCATTTCGGTTTCTTTATCCGGCATCCTCAATATGGTGGGGGATTTGAGAGCGCCTGGATAGGATCGGCCCGTTGGAGCAAACGAACGATCACCCAGGCTGATAAGGTCTTGAACGTCGATTCTTCTGTCTTCATTAATATCAAACTGGGGCTCTTCAAGCCTCTCACCCGTGGCAGCATCTATTTCGTGGACGATCGAAATCCCTCCATTGGAACAGGGAGATATATCCGGGGTGAACGATACGACAATCGCCTTGCCGTCTCTGATCAAGGGAGACTCGATGATCCTTTCTCCGGTAAGAGGCAAGTCAAAGTACCAACCCGCGTGCTCTATTGCCCAGTTGACCGGATGATGACTAAGGGTCCTCAGATCGTAGCCTGATACTGACCTGAAGTCTATTTCTCTCTGTTCCAATAAGGTGATATCGTCCTGATTGGATAGTGTTCGGTCAGCCCTGTTGAAACTTCCCAAGTAGGCGCCGTCGTCATCCTCTCCGTAATCCCAAACCCCATAAACGCTCTGGACTTTCGTATTCAAAGGATCATCTGTCTCTACATATTTGCCTGTTCCAAAAACAACGATATAACCGTCTTCCGTGGGATGCCGCATCACATCCGGCTTTGTGGTGATGGGCTGATCCTCTGCCTTAAAAAGCGGTTCAGGATCGGTGCCGTTTTTAAAAGGAATACCCCAGTTCGCCGGATCCGAATCGGTCAGATCGAATTTCCACAGGTTCCCCTGAAGATCTCCGGCATAGGCATAGTCCACCTTTCGGTCTCCGTCGACATCCACCAATGAAGGGGTGGAAAGGCCGTTGCAGGCCCCCTCACCCGTGTCAATTTTTCTTATAACATTCCCGTTGAGATCAAGAACAAAGAGTACGGCCCTGGCATTCGGGCTGTCATACCCGTTTCCGAATATGATCACCCATTCATAGGATGCGGCATAGGACCGAACGATAAAGGCCTGGCTGAACGTATACCCTATATCATTGTCCGAAACCCCTCTAGAAGGGTATTCCCACAATATCATGTCCGCCACCGAGTTTTCGGAAGAAAACTCATTCACGCTGTCCGCATCAGTCACATCCAGGGCATAGTAGCCCTTTCCTCCCTTTCCCAGGCCGCCAACCAGGATGGTCATGTCCGTTCCCCCTACATGCTCCACAGCCACCGGGCCTAAATCCACATAGAATTTATGAACATAGTCGTTGTCTTTGAGGTATTTCAGGTTTTTAAAGACCAGGTCGGGAACATAGGCAAAGCGTTCTTCACCGGTCGCGGCATTGAACGCATGGAGCATCCCGTCATTTGCCCCCACATAGAGAGTGTCATTGATGCGTAAGGGGGCTGAGTGGACAATATCACCTAATATTCCAGCCCGAGGTCTGAATCCGTCGATCTCCTTGCCCCTCAAATACTCCACAAGGTTCTGAACCGGTGTCGGGTCCGTTTCCCAATCCGAGCCCAGGTCAGTTTTTTGATCTGATGTCAGATTTCCGTATTGAAACCCTATACCAGAAGATACACCGTCATAGGTCACAATGAGGCGTTCATCCCAGCCCGCGCCCTGTAGCATATCAGAGGCCCGCCACAACACATCATCTTTTCCCGTGAGAATCTCCCAAGTAGTTGGATCCACTGGATATGCCGCCACATCCCCTGTCCAATCCGTTGAATCGAAGCTCGCTTGGTATAAGATCGTGGCGGCATCGAGTTCTTCACTGTTGGTCGACACGGATGCTCCTGATGCTTTTAATGAGACAATATTCTGAAAAAGAACTTCTAAAGAGTCAACCAGGTCCTTGGGAGTTAACGCGCTAAAAAACCGGCCCCTTCCATTCACGGCTGCGTGCCATAGATCATCTATCTTCTCTAGGTTCCCGCTCGCGGGATTAGGCCAGATTGGAATGGGCGTTCGGTCATTCAAAAAGCAGGGGTCATCTTCTTCACCGTCATTGTTGCTGTCTGCGGGTGTGAGTGTTCCTGTGACACCAAATGAGACACCATAGGTGACCATGTGTTGATGAGTGGCTCGATCACAGGCGTTGGCAGGCACCCTATCGGGCAATTCTGATGACAGGTCTTCTTTATAATACTTCATCGCCACATCTGCCAGAGTATGGAGATAGGAATCGGCGTAGGGATCCCCTTGGTCTTCGTCCTGATTCCCTACACCCGGAGAGGGTCCATCATAATAACCGTCCGTGATGATGACACAAAAAGACTGCTGGCAGGCGCCTCCTTCTGCTTCACCTGCGTAGGGGGACTCCCCGAGGTCCCCCGACCGCCCGTCATCCTGGTGATAATACCGGCCTACCGCAAGCAACGCCCTTCTCAAAGGTTTTCCTCCGGAAGAATCAAGGGAATATAGGGCATCCAAAAGGGTGTCTGTCTCGTCCTTACTCCCTCCAACAGGTAATACGGGTTGCCTCAGCCCGCTGTTTATACTGTAAAAACCAACCTGAACACCATTCAGTCCTTTGATGATAAGGGCCACAGATGCCTTGGCCGTCAACTCACGCCTCCTGTAATAGGAATACCAGTTGGCGAAGTTCTGCAAATCCTCGGCATCGGTTCTGTATCGAATGAAATTCCCCACTCCGTCATATACCTTTGATTGGACGCCGGCAGGCGGATCTGGCGTGAAGAATAACTCACTCGAGTCCACAACTCCGTCAGCGTCCAAATCATTCAGTCTATAGTACCTTCTAATCCTGTTCACAAAATTGACAAGGAATACGGATTCCCCCCTGTCAATGATCCCGTCCTCATTGATGTCATTCCAGGTATAATAATGGGCATTCCGTATGCTGATCGGGACAACCCCTGCACCGTCAACAGGGCAGTACTCTGCAGCCAAATCGAAGGTTGGGGTATTTTGAACCGGATTGGATTTTGGCATCCCAGGGTCAGCGTGTGCCATCCCAGGCCATGGTGAATATTCCATATCAGGATTGTAATAGATCTTATTATAGCCGCTCCATTGGGTCCTCCAGGTCAGGCGAGGAGTACCTTGGGGCATCACATCAGGATAAAGGTTATCTCCTGGATCATCGAACACGTAATGATACGTCTCCCCTTCAATCACCGCCAGCCCATCCTCTTCCGGGATCATCAACGTGGAATCCATACTTCCTGAGTTGTCCAGAACAAACATGATGTTGGGAGAGGCGGATCGGATTCTGGTTTCTAAAGGGATATCACTGATGACCATACATTCAGGATCGGCTAAAAGATCATTTTGAGGCAGGAGGAAGAAACAGAAAATGAGGAGGCATCCCTTTAAAAAGGTCCATCTTTCCATCACGGTCCGGATGCCCAGTTGACTCTGAAGCCGCTCGCAAATGTCCATTACAAACACCTCTTTAGAACCTCTTTCTATAGCCAACTTCAACAAGTGCCTCCCCGTGGTTCTTTGTGGAGCATCCATAGATCAGAAAATCACGCAAGGAGGTTGACTGAGCCCCTATGTCCAGAGAAGATCCCTCGGCGATTCCTTGATAGACGGCCAAGTATCTGGTCGTTTCATCCAGGACTTGATTTGAATGGCCATTGGAGGAGTCCCAGTTTGTTTCGCTGCGAATGTCACTATCAGGCAAGGTGCTATGCAGCCAGTCAAAAGAAAGGCCCTCCAATGCAGTGACATCCGTCTCATTCTCAAGGGCCTGTACACCCGCCATTGCCGCGCATTCTGCCGAATAAAGGTTTTGCCTAAATATATTCTCATTTTTTGCGATACGCATTTCGGTCTGTGTGGTGCTTGTCGCCGATATGCCCAAGAGGGTAAGAAATACTAGCATCATCAGGGCTATAACGACAACAACCCCCTCCTCCCCCTTTTCCGCATAGAGCTTTTCCATCGCATACTCCCAAACAAAAAAACTTTCCGTAGATCCGTAAAGAAATCGTTTGAATCGGATCTATCCAGGCCCAGAGGATCCGCCGTCGCCAAAGGCTATGGCGGGACAGGCCCGGCTTTTCGCCCGATTAATTGCTTCGCTAACGCGATTTCTTTCAAACTTTCCATGCAGGGCCATTGGCTCTGTCTGGAAAAACATTAGGAAAGACCGGGTCTAATGCAGCGAAGCCGGGTTGATTTCGGATGCCCTTTATCTCGCCATGTGACTGTCACGATGATAAACTTGGCGTCTTCAAGGGGATTAGACGGATCAACGCTGTCTATCACTTCCCAATCGACCTCGTATCTGCTGACACCGCTCATCACCGTCTCAGGGCCGTGGGCTCCAATGGATAGCTGCGCGTCTGTTTCTGGAATGGTTAGGAGTTCCTCCATCTTATTTCCGGCACAACTGGTCCCCTCCGTCAATCGATTTGCCGTGGAATTCCCATACATGGATGAAGTCTGCATAGAGGCAACAGCCAGAATTCCGAAAGCCAAAATGGCTACGGCGATCATCACTTCAACTAGGGTGAAACCCTTCTCTCCTCTCTCTTTCTTGCATATCATTTTCATGCCCCATTCCTCAAGCCGATCCCCGAGACACGGAATCAATACCACATGTTTCGGCACTTGATATTGGCAGTCAGCATCTGACGTCGGAAATTGTCATTTGCGGCGTAGATCACAGCGCCTCGTTGATTTGCGTAAATCGTATTGTCCCAGTATTTAGGATCGCCTCTTGCCGTGCGGGCCAGAAGGGTGACTTCGACCGACCTTATCTCCGAAAGGACGTTGGTGGGTGTTCCATTTTCGTCCAAATAGACAAAATTGAGTCCGTCCATATTTTCCGCGGCCGGCGTATTACGACCCGCTCCTGTCCTTCTTCCCAGCGTATCATTTACTCCGTCACGGTTACTGTCATACAAGGCGTAGGTTATCCTTTCATTAGGATCCGAAGTGTCCCCATCCGGTGGATCATTCGCGTCTTCCCCCCTTATGTCCAAAGTAAAGCTTACTAAATTGGGAGATACTCGAACAATTCCCGCGTTCGCTTTACCGGTTGGATCACAACCCGCCATTCTGATCTCTTTCATCATAAGAGACATTCCCCCGCGCAGGTTCTGTTGCATGGTAATGACCTCTGACTGTGTCACATAGGATTTATCCTGTGAATAGAAAGAGGTGTAGATACTTCCCATGACCACACCCGTAATTGCCGTCGCCACTAAAATTTCTAATAGAGTATAACCATCTCTAGCATGTTTTTTCATTGTCAACTCCGAATGGGCATGCTACCCAAATAACAACCACCTCATCCATAGGAGTTCTCATGCTCCGGCTCCTCTGGAATTATTTCATTTATTTCCAATGATCACCACGATACTTCTTCATGACGACCACACCGGCTTGGCTCGGGGTTCCCACGGCATAAGCCGATCCCTTCGCGTTGCAGAGATAAACATAACCCAAGTTGTTAACCGTTCCCCTGGAGCTTAAAATGGCCACGTTATCGGGAGTAACGTAGGTAATGAACCCATTAAAAGCCCTCCCCTGAACGTTATGGGCAGCATTCCCGTTCCCATAATCCACCCCCTTGTACTCGGACAAATCAACTCTTATCCCTTGTTCCACGTCATCACCTTCTCCATCATCCCATTCCCGGTTGGGACCGAATGACCATAGCGAATACCTTCCTGGTTTAACGCTGTCGTCAAAAAATACACCCCAGGTTTCATTCGCGTTTGCAGCGCCCGATTTGGCCCTCTGCAGAGTTGAGTAGATATCCCTTGCCGCGTTTCTCAATCTGTACTCGGGAAGCCACGCCGAAAAAGCGGGGATGGCAACACCTGCCAAAATGGAAAGAACCACGAATAGAATGAGAATTTCGAGGAGAGTGACGCCGGATTTACCTTCCCCGTATTTCAAAGAGCCCTTCATCGTTTGCTCCTCAAAGACGTTTGACAATACATGCTGCCTCTCTATGGCTCGTCGTCCCACTTGCGTGGGACTGAAGGCGGACGGTTAGAAGCCGTGGTTTTCAGCAAATACAGGCAAAAATTTAAATTGTTAAGGTTAAATAGGGTTGTTTTTTCTGGGCCGATACATAAATATTTGAATATACCATAAGCAAGACATTTTGACATTGTCAAGTCCTTTGAACGGCATCGGATTATCCCTTTTATTGGTGGATCAGGGAAACCCTTAATCCTGTGACAAACGAACCTGATCCTGCTAATATTCTTTACTTAGGAATAAAAAATATGCCCAGATATTCATTCAGAAAAAATGCGAAAGGGAGAGAGAGATGACCGAAGTAAAAGTCAAGCGTTTTGGAGTGATCGCTGTGGAAAAGGGATTTATCACCCTGGAGCAACTCGTTGAGGCAATGACCCTTCAGATCCAAGAAGAAACTGAAGGAGAAAGACACAGGCTTATCGGACAAATATTGCTTTCCCTGGGGTATTTGACTTCATCTCAAATCGATGAAGTGATGGAAACAATGGATTCTCAATAATAGATGCTCATTGTTCGGTGATAGGGCTTTGCCCTGAACGCCTCATCCTGTCCCATATTCCACAAGATCCCGTCGATCTCAAAAGCCCTAAACGTTCTTCCCAAGGCTTCCATTTCCTGCCGAATCAATTCCACCGCCCAGATGGTATTGGCTCGAATCTCGATCTCTTCAATACTGCCACCCTCAAGCAGGATTCCGTGATCCACCTTCTGTGTCAGACCGGGCTTGTAACGCAGAACCCCGAGATGCCGCAGGACCTGGGGCAGTTTGTAATCGGCGAATGCCGTCAGCTCATCCACATCAATGAAATGTCCTTGTTCCGCGCCGTTGAAGACCCCATACAAATCTGATGCGAGTATTTGTGCCCGCTTATAGAAAAAGACCTCATCACAGCCATACTTCGCCACATCTCGAAACGACGGAAACTTTTCAGAAGCCAAGTGAACAAAAGCTGGGGCCGAATGCTCTGCGGCTTCCAATAATCTGTACGCCTCACCGTGGTATTCATCGAGTAAGACCTGTCCTAACTCCCTGAGGATCTCCACACGCTCCTTTAGAAGTGGCAGCTCTCCTTTACCTCGCAATACCTGTTTCAAATCTTTCAGGGTGATGTTTGCCAAGAAATCGGCCTTTATGATGGGAATGCCCGAGCCGATGGCTCTCTTCAGAGAAATAGACAAGGCATAATACCCGGAAAACCTTCGCGATTCATATTCGATCTCCCATCGAGGCCTTCCCGGCGGAGGCCAGAAGCAAAAATTGAGGGCATCCAGAACAAAAATATAGGCTATGGTATCTTCGGGCACGCCTTTAAAATGATGGACACTATCCCAGGGAGGGACACTAATCCCTTCTTCAACCCAGGTCTTGCAGAGCTCCGTCACAGCCCTTTCATCAATCCGCACATGAACACTCTTGTTCGCGACGATTCGAGATGTTTCAAGGACTTCAAACATAGCCGTTGATCTATGAAGGCTCCATCAAAGTAAGGACGTCAGAAAACGATAGGACTGACCATAAACCAGGGTCTGCAAATATACACCATTTTGCATGAATCCTATGGATTATCAATGATTAATATGCTTCAAACTAGGAGCATGAGGGACAATGAATCAGCCATTCACCCCCAAGATTTACCAGACTACCCGAACTATCTGTCCCTAAAAATCGTTATCGGCTTTGGCTGGAACCGGATAGCAGGACTCCATCTTGTATCCTGCAAAAAGTTTGTGTTTTGGCTTGACTTTATTGAGAAATTTCGGCAAATTCTTAGACCCGTTGGGGGATCGTTCAATGGTAGGACGACGGGTTCTGGCCCCGTTAATGGGGGTTCGACTCCTCCTCCCCCAGCCAGGATTTTCATATGGCAACGGCTCTTGCTTTTTTTCAGAATACCGCCGCTATTCTGTGGTCCCATCGTCTAGTGGTCTAGGATACTGGCCTCTCACGCCGGAGACACGGGTTCGATCCCCGTTGGGACTACCATGAGACTGAAAAGAGGTTGTCCGATGTATTGGATAACCTCTTTCTTTTTGGGTCCAGGATATCCCGCCACCCAGGCGGGAAGACACGGATTCGATCCCCGTTGGGACTACCAGGAGAAACGTAACCCTTTTATTTTGTATAATGGGATCAAGGGGTTTTTACTTCTATTTGCTATTGTCTTGGTCGAGTTGGTAACATTGTTACCCAAACTGAAAGGCAACAAATTCCACAGGGACTTTGCTCTCATTTAACTCAGCACAAAAGGAAACCAAATCTCCCTCAGAGTTATGTCCGTATGGAAGGTGGAAGGGAGAAAGGGGATAGAGAAACTATTTGCAAAAAGACTCATTTTGTGATCTAATTTGCAAAACTTAACTTAAAGGAGCTGAAAGCCATGGCGGCTATGCGCCGCGCAGATCTACCTGATTTGACGTCATGGATCGAGTCACGGCAAACGCAGGGACTTTACTTCCTTACGCGTGAGGAGGTAATGAAAGCGCTTCAGCGAAGTGAAAGCGCTTTTAAACAGGCCGCGGCACGCCTGGAAAAAAAAAGAAGAATTGTTCGCATCCACGGCGGGTTTTTTGCCATCATCCCTTTTGAATATGCCGCCACGGGAATGCTACCGGCTGAATGGTTCATAGATGACTTGATGGACTATATCGGCCAACCATACTACGTGGGGCTTATGAGTGCCTCGGCACTTCACGGAGCGGCTCACCAACAGCCCCAAGAGTTTCATGTGGTCACGAACGGCCCACTACGGAATATAAAACCAAGAAACAGGCTTCAAATCAGTTTCTTTTCAAAATCAAGGATAAAAAATGTGCCCCTGGATCGAATTAAGGTCCAGACAGGCCATATCCCTGTTTCAACCCCTGAAGCGACCGCCCTGGATCTCATACGCTATGCCAAACGTATCGGGGGTCTGGATCGCGTGCTGACGGTCTTGCAGGAATTAGGTGAAGTCATGGAACCTGAAAAGCTGCTAGAGGCAGCCAAATCCGATGGAACACTAGCCTGTGCCCAGCGTCTTGGATTTCTATTGGAAAAGGCCGGTTTCCCGGACTTGACCTCAAGTCTTTACAAATGGGTGACTGAAAAAGACCCCTTCCCTTCCAAATTGGAAACAGCCATTCCGGGCAGGGGTCACAAAAAAAACGAACGCTGGAAACTGATCGTCAACATCGATGTGGAGGGTGATCTATGATCCCCAAAGCGGATATTGTGGCATGGCGCCAGGAAGCCCCCTGGGTTTCCGATGCCCAAGTCGAACAAGACCTTATTATCAGCAGGGCCCTGGTCGTCATATTCCGTGAGACCTTAATCGCCGAACAATTGGCCTTCAGGGGAGGAACAGCACTCCACAAGCTCTACTTCAATCCGGCTCGCCGCTATTCTGAAGACATTGATCTGGTCCAGATCGAGCCTGGACCTATCGGAATGATTCTCGATACGTTGCAGGATGTCCTGAACGTGTTTCTGGGGAAACCCCGGCGCGTTCAAAAGGAGCGGTCAGTCACGTTGATATACAGGGTCGATTCCGAAGGTCCCCCAGTCGTGCCTTTGCGCCTGAAGATAGAGATCAATACGGGGGAGCATTTCGGGGTCATGGGACTATTCAGACGGCCTTTCTCCGTCCGTTCACGCTGGTTCACAGGGGAATGCGCGATCACAACCTTCACCCTTGAGGAATTGCTTGCCACAAAGGTAAGGGCCCTTTACCAAAGAAGAAAAGGCCGGGATCTTTTCGATCTCTGGTACGGAATCACGGAAGGAAGAGCTGATGCATCGAAAATCGTAGAGGTCTTCAAGGCATACATGAAAGCCGAAGGCCACGTCGTGAAGGGCGCCGATTATCTGAAGAATATTGAAGCAAAAATGTCACACCCGGGATTCATAAATGATGTCACACCTCTGCTGCCTGCTGACATAGACTACGATACAAAAACGGCTTTTTCTCATATCACGAAAGCAATCGTGTTTCCTCTGGATTAAACACATCTGGCACATTCGAATCCCACCCTCTTCTCTCCTTCCGCCCTGCGCCTTATGCCTTATGCCTTTCTTTCTGTCTTTTCCCTCCCGCCATGATTTGTATACTATAACACTCTTTTTAACCCCCAAAAGGTCGATATATGCCTGAAATTAAGCCCTATTTTGGCCAGACATCTAAATTTATCAACAACTTACTGTGGTCCGACACTCCGCCACACTCCGGCAGTATCTATTCTTGATTGTCTCGGCATAACACGGCTTTTATTCTTTTTATCCCTCTTCGTCAAGTTAATAAGT
>JAFGFY010000016.1 GCA_016930795.1 Deltaproteobacteria bacterium | reverse complement strand
TTTGATGAACTCAAGGCCCATATTCAGGACTATCCGCCCCAAAAGGTTTCTGAAATCACCTGGGTCCCTGCGGATCAGATAGTTGATGCAGCCAGATTCTATGCAATTACCCGGCCTGGGGCACTGCAAGTGGGAAACGCCAATGAGCAGATCGTGCTTTCCGTCCAGACCCATCGAGCCATTTACGCACTGGAGGGGCTATGCGGCAACATCGGCGTGCCGGGAGGAAAAATTCTGTGGACCAATCCGCCTTTGGCAAGCAGGGGGTCTGCGGAATTCACGCTACAGGATAACATTCCAAAAGAAATAAGGGACAGGAGGCTGGGAGCAGGCTACGTGGCCCCGTTCATATATTATGCTTTGCCACAGAGAGTGGTGAAGGCGTTGATCTCGGAACAACCCTATATGCCCCATGTCGCCTATATCCAAGGGGGGAATCTCCTGTGCACATGGAGTAATTCCAGAGAGACCATGGAGGCCTTCAAAAAGCTTGACTTCATTGCCGCGGCGGACTTTTTTTTGACGCCTACGGCGGAGATGTGCGACGTGGTCCTGCCTGTTGCCCATTATCTGGAACATGACGCGCTTCGGCATTCCTCCGAACTGCCCTTTCTGGCCCAGGTGCAGCAAAAGGTGGCAGACCCGGGAGACTGCAAGTCCGACACGCAGATTCTTATAGAGCTTGCAAATAGACTCGGGTTAGGGGACCTTTTCTGGAAGGATGAATATGCGTTCTTAGAGGACATGCTGAGGCCCTCCGGAATCACCTTTGATGAGTTCAGACAGGTACAAGTCCTTGAATGCATTCGGCAATATAGACACTATGAGCGGGGAGGCTTCAGCACTCCTTCGGGGAAACTGGAATTTTACTCCCAGGCCTTGAAGGATGCGGGCTCCGATCCCCTGCCGGTATACCGGGAACCTCCAGAAACCATGTACAGCGAACCGGAACTGGCGGATGAATATCCTCTCATCTTGACCACCCGGAAACCTGCCGTATACCGTCATGCCAATTTCAGACAGGTGAAGAGCCTGAGGTCCCAACGACCGGATCCGATCTTGAACATCAATCCCAAGACAGCCCAAGAGCTGGGCATTTCAGATGGAGACTGGGTCTATATCGAAAACAAAAGGGGACGAATCAAACACAGGGCGGAGCTTACCGAATCAATGCATCCCAAGGTGGTGGTGGGCGACCACGGCTGGTGGTATCCAGAAAAATCTGTGGAGGAAGACCTCCATGGCTTCGCGGACTCCTGCATCAACGCCATCACTAGCAACAGCCCGCCTTACAGCCACGAGATGGGAGGAGCGACTTTGAGAGGCACATTCTGTAAGGTGTATAAGGTGTAATACCTCTGGCCACTTTTCCTTGTTTCATCAGATAGGGGAACGGCTCGGATTGTAAGCGAATTTTTCCATAGGGCGCCCTGATCTTACCCCTTTAAACAGTCCGGTTCTTGAGTTTGTTGTCTGGTGTCTGGAAAGAGGAATGTCGATCATCTTCTAGTATGGCACGAACCTTTAGGATGACTAACCAGTATGATCATGAAAGTGAAATGGTGCGGTTTTGATTTTGGTCAATGCGTTACGGAACCGGGCGGACTCAGGAACCCTCGGCTCTATGGCGATCTCTACAAGGAGTTGGGGCGACCGGAACTGATTCCAGAAAAGATCTTAAGGTACCGTATTCTAAAAGAAAAATATGGAAGCTACGGTGAAATCAAAGAGGGGCACCGGGACGAGATATACCGCTTTGTCCTGGATAACAATCCCAAGGCCATCGAACTTTTCGGTCAAAAGGAACAGGAGTTGCTCGACGTGGGAGACGGATTGGAGGACACTCTAGACTATCTTCAGTCCCAGAGAATTGAGCTCCAGGTGGTCTCGGAGATGAAAAAGACGCTGGGTCCGGTGGGTACCGATTTTGTTTCAAGATCCCTGAAAACAAAGGGTCTTGTGAAATACTTTAAGGAGATGGTGACCCCTCAAGGAAAGATCAATCTGGAGGATAATTCCATTGACTTAAGATACAAGGGCCTCACTAAGGAAGACGGGACCCTCTATGACGCCCTGGCACAGGAGCTGAAGGAACGGGGCATTGCACCCCATGAAGCGGTCATGGTAGGGGACAAGCCTGACACCGATATTAACCCTGCCCACGATCGCGGCTTCAGGACCATCCAGTATATTGGATTCATCGACTTGGGCAAATCAAAGGCCGACCAGGTCATTCGGTCCTTTAGGGAACTCAAAAAAATTGTTCGAAAGAAAGAATAGCATATATGTCTGGCCCTATACCCAAAAAAATCACTGTTCAATACGACGACGGAATTGGCATTGAAGCGAATTTTGCCGATCTGCCCTACCCATTCCGTCAGGAGCTTTTAAGACAACCGGCCTTCTCTCAAGCCAATCCAGCAGCGGGCAAGGAAAATTTTGTACTGCTGGAATGGGAGGATGGCTGGTGCGAGGTCCTGCAGGTAGACCCAGGCTGCTGTGAGATTAACCGATATTATGTGATCAGCCGGCCCGAGGATGTGGGCCGACTCTCTCTGAAAAAATCCGACAGCTACCCCGAATTGATCGAGATCATCCGAAGACCCATGGAACTGAAGTCCGTCGCCTTTTTGGGTACCTACGAACTGTCCCTTGAGCGATCTGTCAGAGAGGGGAAAAAGGTGGACCACTTTTTTTCTCTCAAAAAGGTGGACGATATACTCGAAAAGGAGATCAAACATTTTCAGATGGCTCTGATCGAGGAGGGGATCGACCTGGAGGCCCTGTCAAACCAAGGGTCGGCGGCTAGAACATTGGAAAAAATTGCCCGAAGAATGGGGATCGTGGCGTCACGGAGGCAGCAGGATCTCTTGGATTTCATGGCTTGTCTGGCGAATATGCTGCGCAAACAGGGATCCTCGCCCCGGTGAATGCATGAACGAGGACGCCAACATGCCTATCGTTCCAGCCATCTCGAACGCGGTCTCTGATGCCGTTGGGGTTCGAATCAAAGAACTGCCTGTACCCCCCGAACGGCTCTACATAACGCTAAAGGAGGGAAGAAGAAAGGGTAATCATTTACTAAACATCATTCATTGACGGAGGGGAAAAAATGGACGAATTAAATCCAACTGCAAGCCTGACTGTAACTCAACCGTGGCGTGGTTTATTTGGAGTTGTAGTGACTCTGGGAATGGCATTTACAATCACGTCTCTCTTTGACATTCACGCATATGGTGCGCTCTTTACTACATTCCTTATGTCCAATGTTCCGATATTGGTCATCCTCACCCTTGGATTACAGGCCCGGTATCCTTCTACAGAGGGGATACCCCGCCCATGGGGGGCCTTTCTTCTAACAGCCTTTGTGTTGCTCATGGGATTTCTGATAAGCCGCGCATTAGTTTCATTTATTGCAGGAGGAGCAGCCACGCCATTTATTAACATACAAGCCATCGTAACCGTTATTATCACCTTCTTCTTGGTGATTGCCTTTGGCATGTGGCCGTTCCATAAGATGTCCCTTCCGGGCAAGGGATTTTCGACCTTGATCCTCACCTATATTCTTGGTTGGTTGGCGGTGAAATTATTCAATTTCAGTATGCTGTCTCACCCGGACGGGGTCATCCCTTCCGCGGTTGGCGCGGTTCCTTTTTATTCCGAAGGGGGCCCTCTGGCCGCCTTTGCGGCC
>JAFGFY010000134.1 GCA_016930795.1 Deltaproteobacteria bacterium | reverse complement strand
ACCAGGCCGGGTCTGGGGATACCGTGGGCGATACGATCAAAGCAGCCCGCCTTGATTAAGACTCTGATATCTTGAAGATGGAGATATGACTCAGTTCGCTCCAGAAAATCCACAAGAGAGAGAAAAGGACCATGTTTGGACCGTTCACGGATAATGGCTTCCTTGGCCTCTTGAGTCAAGTCCTTTAGTTGCATGAGTCCGACCCGGATTTCCTTGTCCTTACCCGTATATTTGATCTCACTCTGGTTGATATCGGGAGGCAGGATTTTAAGCCCCATCCGTTTCGCTTCTGAAAGATACCCGAGAGTAGAGTAATACCCCCCTCCATTAGAGATGACCGAGGCTATGAATTCGGCCGGATAATGAGCTCTCAAAAAGGCGGATTTGTAGGCCACCAACGTGTAGCTGGCTGAGTGAGGCTTACAAAAACTGTAGCCGTCAAAACCCATCATCATCTGCCAGACCTCTTCTATTGTTTTCCGACTCACACCTCGTTTTCGGGCCCCCTGTTCAAAAAGAGTTTGAAAGTCCCGCAGTTTTTTCTCTTTGTGTTTTTTACTCACTACCTTTCGCAGTGTGTCCGCCTCTGAGGGGTCAAATCCTGCCAGATGAATGGCCGCCTGGCTGAGTTGTTCCTGAAAGACCATGACCCCGAGAGTTTCCTCGAGGACCGGCCTTAGAAGAGGGTGTGGCGGGTCCCAGGCCCGGCCGTGTAGCCTTGATACCCATGTCCTGATGTTCTGGTTAGAAGCGGGCCTTATAATTGAGGTCACCACCACGTTAAGGTGGAAGTGGTCTGTTTGAAGATATTCCTCCAACGTAAACCCGGATCCGACTTTGACCAGGGTCTGTCTTGTGGCCGGGCTTTCGAAATAAAAGACCCCGAATGTATCACCCCGATAAAAAATCTCCACGGTCTTGGGGTCATTAATAGGGTTCCAGGTCGCATAATCAATTCGGAGTCCACTATTTTTCTCCACCAGGGTCAGGGCATCCCGAATGACGGCCAAGCTTCGGTTGCCAAGAATATCGATCTTGACCAAGCCGCTGTCCTCCACTGAATCCTTTTCCCACTGAAGGACCTGAACCCCGTTAGCAGAGATTTCCACGGGGCAGTAGCGCCGTATTTCATCAGGCACCACCACCAGCCCTCCACAGTGGACTGAGAGATGATTCAGGTGATCTTCGAGCTGGGCCGCCGTACGCAAAATATCATCCCATGGTTTTTTAAACTCGATGTCTCTCATTTTTGGGTGATGTTCCAGGTCCCGCCAGACTTGTCGCAATCGCCATCCGAACCCAATCCGGCGGGTTACGCGGCTGATCTCTGGCTCGCTCAAACCAAAGACTTTTGCCACTTCCCTAATAGCAGAGCGGGCCCCAAAGGTGTTGTGGTTGGCCACCATGGCGGCTCGGCGGTTACCGTATTTGGCAAAGACATAATCCATGATCTGATCCCGCTCATCCCATGCAAAGTCTATGTCAATGTCTGGGGGATCCATTCTTCCCAAGTTTAAAAAGCGTTCAAAAAAGAGATTGTGTTTTATAGGATCCACATGGGTAATCCCCAAGGCGTATGAGATAATAGAGGCAGCCGCACTTCCTCGCCCACAGGATCGAACGGCCCTTTTGGTCATATCAGCCACCACTAAGAAATAGTGAGCGAAATTTTTCTCTTTAATGATCTTCATTTCATGTTCCACACGGTTTCTCACTACCCGGCTGATGGTGCCATATCGCCGCCTGCATCCATCCATGGTGGCTCGATAGAGACGCTGATAGGCCTCTTCATCCGTCATCCGCTCAAAATTGGGGAATATGATCCGGGAAAAGTTCCAATCCGATAGACACGCATTGGCTACCTCAAAGGTGTTGAGGACCGCTTGTGGGGCATGGGGAAACTGATCAATCATGTTTTGAGGCGAATTAAGAATATTGTGCGGACGGCAGGTGTCCCCGTAGGTGAGACGGGAGAGCTTGGTATTCATAGCAACGGCCCGAAGAACCTGATGAAGCCGAAATTGCTCTTTTGCAATGAGATAGGCCCTGTTAGTGGCCAGAGGAGGAATTTTGCTCTCGCGGGAGAAGGCGTAACATTTGTGCATGTTATAGCCCGGCGACATCTCCACAAACAGGTCCTCTTTAGTTTCTCTTTTAAGGGCCTTGAGCAGCTTGAAATCATCTGAGAGGATGATAAGTCCCTGACGCCTCGCCTTTAAGGATGCGATGAAGTCGAAACCCTCGTGACAGTGCCGATCGGATATGATCCGACATAGATTGGCGTATCCCTCATGGTTTTTGACCAGAAGGACCGCTCGGTGATCTTCGGTGGCCAGCTCGCTTCCCACAATGGGTTGAATCTTCATCTCCTTGGCGATCTGAAGAAAAAAGATCAGCCCGTAAACTCCATTGGTATCAGTCAGGGCTAGTCTGTCCATGTCCTGCTCCTTGGCGGCGCGGCAGAGTTCTTCAATGGTGCCCATACCCCAGCCCTTGGAATAGTGAGAATGGACATTAAGATGGACAAAGGACATGATGGTTAAACTCCAAGGCACACGGCGCAAGGCGCAGGGCATAGGGTGCGGTTTACGGTGTAAAGTTTAAGGTCTATGGTTTACGGTCTCCTTCGCCCTTCGCCTTGCGCCGTGTACCATGCGCCCATATTTAATCACTTCATGGCCATGTTTTTCCCTGATCCGATCCAGGGCCTGAGTGATGCGAGGCATCTTCTCTGTATCAAAAGCCCCTTCAGTAAAGAGAGAGAGCTGTGGATTGACAGGTAAAAAATCTTGAAACCAGACCCTCAGGAATCTGATACGCACGCGTCGGCGGCAGACCTTAAAAAAGACTTCCTCGAGGTGTTTGTAAAGATCAAAATCCCAGAAACTTGGAGAAGGGAGTTTGAATTGACGTATGATTTCTACTTGATCCGTGTATCGGAGCAGCAAACCGGCCTTTCTGGGAAATGATGACCTATCCCTGAGCCGATGGGCGCATTTTTCCAGCAAACCGTACAGGATTCCCAGCAGTTTATGATCATCATTTTCATCTTTAGAGAGGGTGATCTCTTCGGCGACGGTGGGCCTGATGCGAGGGGGATAGACCGGTGTAGGGTCTATGCCGAGGGCCCTCTGATGGATGACAAGGGCCTGTCGGCCAAAGAGAAGCGTCAGTGTCCCCATATCCATGGATGCGATCTCCCGCACCAGGGAAATATTCAACTCCTCCAGAAGGATTTTTCGACGCACATGGCCTATGCCGGGCAGTATATCTACCTTTAAGGGGGCCATAAATGACGGTTCCTGGCCGTGATCCACATCTATGACTCCTTCAGATCTTATGATCCTGGAGGCAATACTGGAGACCATTTTGTTGCCCGCCACACCGACTGCTCCTGTGAGCTGTAAGTGAGCCCTAATCTCCTGTCTGAGGCGGCCGGCCGTGTCTTTTGCCCGCCCCCATAGACGTTTTGTTCCTGTCACATCCAGGTAGAGGTGTCCTGGTCGAAAGGGCTCCCAAAGAGGCGTGTATTGAGCCGCTATTCTGTTTAAGCCCTGAGAGGCCTTTTTAATGAGATCGGGATTGGGGGGTAAAACGGTCAAGTCAGGACAAAATTTCAGGGCCTTAGTAATGGGCATGCCCTTGTAAATACCTTCATTGCGGGCCTCAGAAGAGACAGATAGGATAAGAGCCCGTTCCGAATGAGGTGGAACCACGACCACAGGACGATCCCTGAGTTCGGGACGGCAGGCCTGTTCCACAGCAATAGAAAAAGCCGGAATATGGATATGAAGGATGTGGCGGAACATTGCACACGGTACAAGGCGCAAGGCTCAAGGTGCAGGGTGCTCGGTGTGATCCGATCTTGCCTGAATGAGCCTTGTTAGCATACCGGAAATCGCCCGGCATTCATTTTTGATATGTTCAAACTGTTGACTTTTTAGATAGCCAATTTCATGGGCTATAATAGCTTGAGTAAATAATTCCGCTGATGAGCCTTTTGCTATATAGAAGAATTTGATGGCTTGTCGATCTGTCCCTAATTCGTCACCTTCCGCGATATTACTTGGGATCGAAACGACAGCACGTCGAATTTGCCCTCTCAGTTCATAGTCTTTGGAAAAAGCGCCTTGTCCGGAGACTTGATATAGAAACAGAGCGAGTTTCTTAGATCGTTGCCAAACCTTGAGTCCTTCAAAATTCCCCATTTTCTTTTCCTCCTCGCACCTTTCACCGTGCGCCTTGTGCCTTGCACCTTTATTTATAATGTCTTATCACCCCCACCAGTTTTCCCTGAATGCGCAGGTCTTCTTCTTTGACGATCAGGGACTGCATACCCTTGTGGGCAGGTCTGAGTTCCACATGATCTTTCTTTTTATGGTATTTTTTGATGGTGGCCTCGTTGTTGATCAGAGCGACCACGGTTTCGCCGTTTTCGGCTGTTGACTGCTTCCTGATCACAACGAAGTCTCCATCCAGTATCCCGTCCTCTATCATAGAGTCCCCTTTGACCACCAAGGCAAAGTGATCACCACCACCTATCATGGATGGGGGGATCTCGATCGTATTTACGTCTTCGATGGCCTCGATGGGATTTCCAGCCGCCACCTTGCCCAAGAGGGGAAATTCGAAACGTTTGGTCTCCACCGGGCTGATCACCTCGATGGAACGCTTCTGGTTCTTTTTTCGAGGAAGGCGGATATATCCTTTTCTCTCCAGGGTCTTGAGATAGGTGGTCACTGTGTTGTAAGATCTGAAATCGAAATGGGCGCATATCTCATCAAAACTGGGAGCATACCCCCATTCCCCTATGTATCGAGAAATGTAACTCAAAAACACCTTCTGCTTTTCTGTCAATTTCATGGCACCCTCCCATATGATATGACTTTGCGGGTTGGTTCATCCAGTTAATGAGTATGTAGTGATATGAGGTTGCACCTTAGAAAAGACCTCATCACCATTCGTTTCGTTTACGGAAATATCTCTTAATTCGAACTCATTAATTTAACCGAATGAGCCGATGGTTGTTTTGGCTTACAGCATAACTTTCAGTATAAAGTAGTGTAAGTTTTTTTGAAAGTCAAGCGAAAAATTCAAAAGAGGCAGGGGATAGCGGATGGTCAAAAAAAGGGCTAATTGGAATATCAATTAGCCCTTTCAGAATGTTGTCTTTTTGTGGTGCCGAGACGCAGAATCGAACTGCGGACACGCGGATTTTCAGTCCGCTGCTCTACCGACTGAGCTATCTCGGCAATGTTGAAAAGGATTATAGTTCCTTAATCTCCAGAGTCAAGGGACTTTTAACCGATCACGATTTTTCTTCAGAATCGTCCAGGTCCAGATCGATATCAAGATCATCAAGGTCAAGTGAAAGGTCGTCTTCAGTTTCATAAATCGAATCGTCCTTATCCACCCTCAGTTCACCACTTTCATCAACCGAGAGATCATCCAGATCCAATGCGACTTCATCACCGTCATCCGTCCATAGATCAGTAGCCCTGGCGGTCTCCTCCGAATCGAGGCCGGAAGAATCCACATCTAGCGTAACCTCTTGACCTTCCAAGCCATCCGGTAACACAGCCACTTCGGGCGCTCCCCCTTGGGAGTCGGGATATTCCAAACCGATAGTGGGGCCCTCATCTTCATCATCCCATGCTTCCTCTTCTCCTACCCCATCAGGAAGGTCAAAGTCATCGGGGGAAACACTTTCCTCATCAAGATCCAGCTCGTCTTCCTGTGAGTCAGGTTCAGAGAAGGGGATTCCGGTCTCCTCGATTTTTTCCTCGGTGAGTTCCCCCGTTGTCTCGCCGATATTTTCTAAATCACCATCCAAATCGAAATCAGTAACAGAGGTGTCAAATGTCGCTTCCGCTTTGCCTGCATCGGATTCCAAATCCTCGAAGTCAAATGTTGAAAGAGAACCCTCGTCCTCTGCAGCGCCGAAGTCCTCATCGCCAAATTCTATTTCTTCCGTGTCTGGGGCCTCAGAATCGAAATAATCCGTTCCGGTCCCGAATTCAGCGGTATCTCCCTCTATATCAGAGAATTCACCCGTGTCGAGACCGGCACCAGACTCATCTACCTCGCCGATTAGCATCTCCAGTAAGAAAGGGGTATCAGGCCGGAAAGAAGGCAGATTCAGTCTTGCTTGTTCTGCCGAAATGTCTTTGCTACATTTAGGGCAAACCTGGTTATAATCAAAGCTAATATAACTGCATTTAGGGCATTTCATTTTAAACTCCGAACCGAAGATGGTCTAAAACAAATTTCCTTATATATAACATAATGTTGACTGTTGGTCAAGGGATAATATTTCTTGCAAAGACACTTGTTATGGTCTCTCTGTTCACTTCCCACTTTGCTCCATACCCGCTTTGATGCCCTTTTTCGCCAGTTCATCACAGCGTTCGTTCTCTTTATGTCCCGCGTGCCCGCGAACCCATATCCATTCGATCTCGTGGGGTTCGCTTAAATCCAAAAGTATTTCCCATAGGTCTCTGTTCAAGACCGGTTTCTTCTGACTGTTCACCCAATTTCGTTTGAGCCAACCGGGCAGCCATTGGGTCATCCCTTTGACCACATAATTGGAATCCGTCACTATTCTTATCTTGCAGGGTTTTTTCAGAAGACGTAATGCTTCGATTACGCCCATCATCTCCATACGATTGTTTGTTGTGTGAAGATCATACCCATAGATTTCCCTAGTCTCTTCTCCGTATTTCAAAATACTCCCATAGCCGCCCACCCCGGGATTTCCACTGCATGCGCCATCCGCGAATATCTCTAAGATTTCTTTGCTAGTCGTCATTTTATTCGTAGCAGAATAGTATTTGAAAACAGAAAAGAGTTCCTTGATCCAACAATGCCGCGTATAAGGAATGAGACCTTGAAGACATTGACAAACACTCTAGGATCACCCTTGAACCCGGCCATTATGATTAAGTTCGTGTTTCAGTTTATAGGTGAGAACATCAAGCTTAATCGTGAAATCGATATTTTCAACAAGGCAATAATCGTGCACGATAATCTGGGTTGGTGAAAAATTCAGAATCGCATTGACATTCGCTTCCAAGAATAGCTCGGCGATTCGCTGTGCCTGTGATGCGGGAGTGGCGATAACACCGATTTCAACTTCGCTGTTTATGACCGTTGTGGCCAGTTCTTCGATGGGTTTTATCTCCAGACCTGGAAAGACTGTCCTGCCGATCTTCTGAGGGTCATTATCAAAGGCTGCGACAAAGAAAAAACCCCGGTCCGGGAAATTTTGATTATTTAATATGGCGGAACCGAGATTGCCAACGCCCACGATCCCCATGTTCCAATCCCGATTCACGGCCAAAATCTTCTTGATTTCCCGCATAAGCTCTCTCACATCATAGCCTACTCCGCGGACACCGAATTCCCCGAAATACCCCAAGTCTTTTCTGACCTGGGCCGGATTGACTTGACACGACCAGGCAAGTTTCTCAGAGGAGACCATCCTGTATCCATCAAATTCAAGGAACTCAAGCTGTCTGCAATATCGAGAGATTCGTGTGATCGTGGCCTTGGGTATCTTCCTGGATTTGCGCATGTTAATCCTTTGATTTCATGCATTCACCTCATGATAGACCCTGCCTCACTAAAGGGCAAGTGAAAATATTCTCATTTTCTAAAAGAGCCGGAGGAACTTCTAGCTTGATTAAATCCAAGAGTAAAACTCATTGCAGGAACTAGACGATTGAGATATGGTTTGCGCATACAGTCATTATAAAGTGGCTGTTATAATTTTGCTGAGGATTAGACCGAGGATAAGCCGTAAAATTGATGAAATAGAGAGAATTGAAAATCGTAGAAGAACAAATTATTTGTTTAAAAGATGACATTCTTTGTACATTTTTTGAAGAGGGGGGTGTCGTTTTTTACTTAAAAGACCGAGTATCACATGAGATAAACCGGACAGGGGCACGCATTATTGCACTTTTGGACGGAGAGAGGGATGTAGCGGGTCTGATCCAGACGATTGCCCGAGAATATGGACAAGAAGAGAAGACCATTCGAGAAGATGTGACCAATTTTTTGAAGAACCTGATAAAAAGGGGTTGGGTATATGTCAAATGAAATGGCGGAGATACGCGTCAATCAAAATATTGTCTTCAGGGAAGAAGAGGAAGGGGCTTTTCTTTTCGATCCTGACTCCGGACGGATTTTCCACCTGAACGAAGTTGGAACATATGTTTGGAAATCCTGCATGAAGGCAAAGAGACCAGAACAGATCATACAAGCCCTATGTCTTGATTTTTCGGAAATTTCGCACAAACAGATTGAGAGAGACTGCATGAAGTTTTTTGACGATTTGGGGCGATTGGGATTTCTCGCCAGCGAAGCATAAAGGAATAAACGGGTTTTGTGATGATCAAACCAGAAGGGACTCCGGATTATCCATTGCGGTCCATCTACTTCTACCCCACGGAATCCTGCAACCTAAGATGTATTCATTGCTGGATCCAGCCTCCCTATGCCCCTGACGATAGTGTCTACCAAAGACAGAATAAAGACAATGTATCCGTTGAAGACATGGAGAGAGTTGTGCAGGATGGCATTGCCTTAGGGCTAAACCATATCAAAGTCACAGGAGGAGAACCATTTCTGGCTCCGAATCTTTTTGAGTATCTTGATATGTTTTCTCGAAACAGACTCTCTCTTGGCATTGAAACGAATGCCACGTTGCTCACAGAAGACATGGTAAGGAGACTAAAAGAATGTCATCTGAAGCATATCAGTGTCAGCTTGGATGGCAGCAGCGCTATGGTGCATGAGAGAGTGAGAGGTGTCAAAGGGTGTTTTGAAAAGGCCGTCACAGGCATTCAATACCTCATAGAGCATGGAGTCCATCCCCAGGTCATCTTTTGTCTTCAAAAGATAAACGCCCACGATCTTGAGAAGACCATTGAACTGGCCGGTAGACTGGGAGTGCGATCATTTAAAATCAACCCCCTTTCTTTCGTACATAAGAATTCGAAGCCAACGATCTGTGAAGGTTTGGCGACTGAAAAAATATTGGAACTTGAAAAGAAGGTAGAAAATGAATACGTGACACGTTTTCCACATATGCACATTGATCTGTATCTGCCTCCGGCGTTAAAGGGGATGAAAGAGCTGTCCAAGCACCGACTATGTACATGCAAGATTCTCAATATCTGTGGGATCCTCTCCAATGGAGATGTGTCCATTTGTGGTATTGGCCGGGGAAACGAGGCTCTGATGGTAGGGAATATCAAATATAATAGCATCACCCAAATATGGAGACAAGGAGTGTTCTTCAAGGAAATTCGTGAAAAGATTCCTTTTGAGATGGAAGGGATTTGTGGAGAATGCCTCTTCAAGTTTCATTGTCTTGGTTTCTGTCGGGCTGATGTTTTGGCAGCAAACAGGCCGCTGACAGAGCCCTATGGTCTTTGTCAAGAGGTGTTTCAAAAAGGACTTTTCCCGAAATCAAGAATATTGAATAACACCGAATTTGCCCTCTTCAAGGAAAATGCATGGTGATGAAGATTCCTTCCGCTCCTCAAAAAGTAACGCTCAATATCACGAATAAATGTAACCTAGAGTGTCTTCATTGTGGAGTTTCGGGCACGAAGAATATGCCGGGAGATCTGAGCCTGAATGAATGGAAAGAAGTAGTTGATGAGCTTGCCAGAATAAAGGTATTTCAGTTGCTGATATCTGGCGGTGAGCCCTTTATGCGCGCAGATTTTTATGAAATTTTTAGTCATATCCTAAAATACCATTTTCGCATATCCATTAACACCAATGGGACCCTGTTTGACGACGAAACCATATCTCAGGTTTGCAGGTCAGGACGCTTAGATCAAATTCAGGTTTCTCTGGATGGACCGGATTCAGATACTCATGACAGCATTCGAGGAAAAGGGTCTTTTGAAAGAACCATGAGAGGTGTTGAAACCCTATGCCGATGGAAAGCCCCTTTTAGTTTTTTTGTAGTCGTTTCGAGGAATAACAAAGACTCTCTTCAAGAAATTGTCCGAATCTCGGAAAGACTCGGTGCTTCTCAGGTCTCTTTCTCTCCTTTGTTACCACAAGGAAGCGCCTTGTCTCATGTCCACGATCTTTTTCTCTTGTTCGATGAGCGGAAGGAAGTAGAGGCTGAGCTGAAGGAGTTGAAAAAGAGGTATCCAAGATTAATAGGGGGTTCATTGATAAAGACCATTGAAAGGATGCAAGAAGTATCCAGGATTGATCTCCCCGACCAAAAATCAACAAAGGCTCATAAGATTACAAGTTGCGGCGGCAGCGTTTCAGAGTGTTCCATTCGACCTGATGGATGGGTGATCCCATGTGACCGTCTATGGGGTTATAGAGTGGGGAACATCAGAGAACAAGCCTTTGAATCTATATGGCTTTATTCTCGAGGATTCAAGAGATTCAGAGAAAGGTATACTCGGAGAATGGATTCTTTTTTAGAATGCAGGGACTGTGTTTACACATTTCTATGCAGAGGAGGGTGTCCCGCGATCCCCTATAATATGGGTAGAGGCATCGAGGGATGGGATCCGATGTCTTGCTACAGAGTGTTCACTGGAGAAAAGGAGAGTTATGTATAAGCCAAGAGAGCCAATGAATACTCAACTGAACCTGGAAATCGGCAGGCAGATTTTCCATATTGCTTGCACAAAACGCATGGATGCTTTTGTCACGAGCATAAGGAAAGATTGGAGCGATTATGTTGTAGATACGACTTACGGAGGCTGTCGTGTTGAAATGGTCCCATACTCACAGAACCGACATTTTAATTGGGCTCATACTGAACTTGAGAGATTCAGGGCCTTTTTTTTAAATACCCATCGGAGGTTTCCAGCAGACGAGCAAATAGGGAGGAGCATAGGAGAATCAATTAGGTTGTTGCAGCACTTGGATCCTGAAGGCGAGGGAATAAGTCATATTCGCGCGCGAATCGGCAAGACGCAGTTCCTGATTTACGCACGGGGCGGATTGAGTCTATTTTTTTTCGATACGGAACTCAATATCGCTTTCTTTTTCCTTAGCAGAAACACCGTTTTATTTTCTGTTTTGATGTGGATCTTGAATGGGTTCAAAGTCGTGCATCCTGCTTTGAGCCAGGGATACATTAATGGAATGATGTTTATCCTTTCTCATCTTCTAATCCAAAATAACGGCCTATTGCTTCATGGTTCAGCGATTCAGAAAGATGGCCAGGGTGTCCTCTTTCTTGGACCTTCCGGATCCGGAAAATCTACAGCCACGCGTTTGTGTCGACCGGATGTCTGTTTTTCAGATGACGGAGTCATCATTATCAAGGAAGGAGCGCAGGTGTTCGCATATCGCTCTCCCTTTAGACAGATCCATAAAACGCTTGACAAGAGCACCATAATGAAGGGGGAGATCCATAAAGTATTTCTGCTGAAGAAGAACCGCCAACACAGAGTCTCATCCATAAGGAATTCTGAACTGATGTGTGTGATACTCATGAATCTCATTCACTTTTTTAAGTATCTGAGCGATGAGACGGCAAAAGCCGGTTTCCATCTCACCAAAGAAATATTAGACACACTTCCCTCATATAGACTGGAATTTGCCCGGACGGAAGAATTATGGAATAATATTGTGTAGTTGAAGGCAAGGAGGACTGCAAGATGCCAAACAAGAATGGGGAAAAGAAGTACGAACCGCCTACGGTCAAAGAAATCGGAGGAGTATTTGAACAGGCCATGGGCGCGACCCAATGTACGACAGGCGGGGCCTTTCAAGCGGGTGACTGCAAAGCCGGTACAGGGGCACAAACGGGATGCCCTGGCGGACTACTTGATCAGGGGTGTCTTTCCGGTGATGGAGACTCTGGGGACTGCACTTCCGGATGGGGTTTCTAAGAACGCCCTTGTTCGTTTTCATTTGCGGCGATGGTTCCATCAAACCTCAGCAATGCTTCGAGACATAAGGCAGTTGTTAAGGCTTCGGCGCCGAACCAGACTGAGTGAGGTCTGGGATATTGGGGCCCGGCATAAAAAGCCAACTTTCTCCACACACCTGTTCTAGTTCGCGTCGCAAGAAGAAATTCTATTCCCTTTGTTAAAATAGTCGAATCACTGAAATTATAGTTTAGTAAAGTTGAGATAGCGAGTGCGGTCTTCAGTTCATCTCCAAAAGATCCGTTTTGGGACTGCATGGAGGTAACCTTCCGGATGATAGAATCTGCTGATCGATGAAGACTTCTTGCTCCACTGAAGTAGGCACGGGACATCATGTAATAGAGGGCTAAATTGTTCAGGTAATACCAATATGTACTCTCTTCACGATTTTCAAGAACAATCCTATTCAAGAAGTCGATCGTCTTCTTGGTTTCCTCCCTTTCACCCAGATAGAGGATGACGTTACTGTTTACGACACTATCGATATCGTTTTGCTCTTCAGGATCATCAGGCAGGGGATTGAGCCATGTATAGAAAAGGCCTTTTTCACTCCTGTTACGAAGAAGAAGAGGGATATTCTCGCCTCGCAAGATGTATGGATGGTTTTTTCTGAGAAGAAATGAAGCACAGCAAGAGTCATCCATGTCGGGCATTATTTTTAGATTGCTTTCAGAACTCCAATAGCACCATACCCCAGGGTAAATCATTTCAAAAGCCAAGAACCTCCTTATCTTCTGGAGTATTCTCAGCACTTTTTCATTCTCTGAAAACATAAGGCAACAGCCGATGATGGTTGATGAGAAAACACAATGATCAAATCTGCAGTATTCTTCCATTTCTTTATCAGAAGAAGAATAGTTGGGAAAAGCTCCGGAAGGAAGCTGAATCTGGTAGAGCATGTCTATTGCGTCAGATATTGACTGAATAAGTGATTCTCGAAGACTGGTGTCCATATCTTTCGATGTCAAAATGCCGAACCTGATCTCAAAAAGCATTGATTCTTGGTCTCTGCGTATTGTCTCATATCAATGCCATGGGCCATGATAATCCATTATCAAGTGGTTCGTGAAAGTTGATAACATAATGCGAGTTTAATATGCCTTACTTCACGCAAAAACGCTTCATCTTCTAAACAGGAGACAGAAACGCGCATAGGCCCTATTTCGCTGGAAAAACCCAAAGTATGGTTGATAATCTGAGCATTGCCGTAAAGGAAAGTCAGTTGATGGTTGCCGATCATTCGTATGAATTTGGTGGGACTATGCAGGGAAAAATGGAAGACGCGTCTTCCGTCATTCTCAAAAGAGACAAACAACCCGTTACAGGTTGACAGAAGATCGCGTGGAATGTCTTGAAGCCTGAGTTTTTCCATAAGTGTCACGTCCACCCAGTCTGCGGCCTTGAGACAAGGGTAGATCTCTATATCCGTTCTTCCGTCAAAATAGATGTTTATCCCGAACGTGTCATTCATCGGGTAAGCGTCTATGCCATCAACCGGAGGGTGAGTGGCAAATACTTGAGCCCACTTCTCGGGGTAATCTTTGATCGTGAAGTAGACCTTGACTTTACGATCTTTCATGTTCGTCGGAAAGTCTACGCCGACTCCCAGCTTGCCGACTCTTGAAATGTCGAGATCTTTATCGATGATTTGATCCAGAATACTTCGATTCAAACACACATTTTCATATGTCGAAATTTGATCAAGATACCTGCATATGAGATCGAGACCCAGTGACTTGTCAATTTCGCGATACCCCACTCTGAATCTGGCGGTATGAATGGTCTCTGGGGAAATCTGAGGGGCCCACTCTAATATAGAACAGGGGGATTCGATCAGGAGTCTCTCAAAAGATTCGAGAAACCTATTCTTCTCCAAACTGAAGTCTTTCTTGTAGAGCGAATAGATTTGCAGTAGCGGGTTCATATGGGGATTCCCCGGATTCTGGAGGGTCTAAGCATAATCGACATGCCCTATCAGGGATTGAGAGTCCGTCGTATCAAGGACCCTGCCATTATCCAAAGTCAGTATCCTCTCGGCCATTTTGATGGCTGAGAGACGGTGGGAAATGATCAACGTGATTTTTCCGCACCGGCTCTCCTTTATTCTCTTGAGTATGGCTTCTTCTTGTCTTAATTCAATAAAAGAGGTCGCTTCATCAAGAATAAGGATTTGGGGATCCGTCAATATAGCCCTGGCAATCGCGATCCTTTGCCTTTGCCCTCCGGACAGATTCTTTCCATGTTCACCAACGACTGTGTCATAGAGGTCGGGAAATGCTTTTATAAAATTATGGGCTTGCGAAATCTTAGCCGCCGCAATGATTCGACTCATGGAAACGCCGCTGTTCCCATAGGTTATGTTCTCCTTAATCGTGCTATCGAGTATCAGATTTTCCTGGAAAACGATCCCTATGCTGGATCGAAGCGCGCCCAGATTGATTTGACTGATTGGTTCTCCGTTCAATCGAATTTCTCCTGAATCCGGCTCGTAAAATCGGAGCAGAAGGCGTGCGAGGGTCGTCTTTCCGCTTCCGCTTTGCCCGGTAATTGCTAAGAACTCTGCATGTGAAATGTGACAGGAGACATCTATTAGAACCGGTCTCAAAGGGTTATAGCCAAAAGTGACCTCCTTGAACTCCACAGAGTCAATGGATGAGGGGACGTCATTTCCCGATATATTCTCAAGACTTTCAGGGGAAGAGTCAAGGATTCCATAGATAATCTCCATACGGGCGAGATCTTCCCTGAGTAATCCATAAGTCTGTCCAAGCATGCTAAGCGTATTAAAAAAAAGATAGGTTGCACCCAGAAATGTGGTCAAAGCGCCGATCGTGAGTAAGCCCTTTGAAATCAGCCAACTTCCATAGACAAAGACACCTCCTACGGCGAGATATTTAAGACACTCCAAAAGAGGGCTTGAGATCAACCTTACTCTCAGCATCTTAAGTGATAACTGGATCAGTCCCTCTAATAACTGACGAAAGGTCACGGCCGTCTCTTTCTCTGTGGTTTTGCATTTGACCAGCTCGATATTGGGAAATACCTGCTCGATAAAACTGGAGATTGTCGCGTTTTGTTCCTGGATTTGCTTTGAGATAATGCGCAGTCTTCTCCCCATCCCTTCTATAATCAGGAGAGAAATGATTGTTGAGAAAAGCATTAGAACACACATGCGACTGCTTATGTAGGTCAGAAGACCCAATAAGGCCAAGAGTTTGAAAGGATTAAGCAGGGCAGGACCAAAGAGTATACCAAACACAGAAGAAAACCTCGTGGCATCATCTAGTATCCGCGACATCAGCTTTCCGGTGGGTTCTTTTGTGAAGAATCGAACAGGCAGGTGAAGGATATGGGAGAAGAGCTCGTCCTGAAATGTCTGGTTGATTCGAAACTGGACTTTGTTGGAGAAAATGGACGTTCCATAACGAATCAGACTCCGCAGCATAAATAGGATGATGAGGATGAATAGTATGTCTTTCGTTGTATCCCAATTCTGCAGGAGGAATCCTTTGTCAACAAGTCTTTTGGAAAGGAGAAGGCCATAAAACTCAACCGGGATCAAGACCAGTCCGATTCCGCCCAGAAGGGAGAAGGCAGGGATATAGGATTTCCCATCCTTTATTATTCGCTTAAGGATATGAAAAGTATTGTTCATTGATTTTCTCTCTAGCCTCGAAGAAAGGCGCCCGTAATGAGAAAAAACTGTTTGAGGGCAAGGGCTGCTATCTGGAAGACACGGCCCGGATAGAAGAGGAGGCGTTTGCCTCGGTGGAGGTTGTAAAATTCCTGTTCAATCACCGCTTTTTTGGGGAAAAGAGTCTCCCATAAAAAGGTGATTCGGGCCTTAAATCCTGGAAGACAGAAAAGGGCCATAAGAGGACCCAGTCTATGAAACGTCTGCCCATTTATCCTTGCCCCCAGCATTCCCCGTTCAAGCCTCGAAAGATCCCCGAGGAATTGATTAAACCAGGAGTTCTGAGGCGGGCCCACCTCAAAGAGATTCTTTGTGAGATAAAGGGCGTAAGAAAGAGGCCTTGTCTGGGCGAGATGATTCGCCCTTTTTTGCAGGCTTGTCCAGAACGTGCTGTCACGGTTTTTCACTAACATGTGGATATCGAAGATCCAGATGAGGTTGGAAAAGGAGTGTTTCATGAGGTGCTGGGCAAGGAGAAGAACATTGTCCACATCATCAGGCCGTCTGATCCATCGATATCCCTCTTTCCATGGAAGGGCGTTGGCCCAGACCGGTTCCATGCCTGAGGGGAAGAGTTTTGCCCGGTTGGCGATCCGATCCGTGTTCAGTGCGTGAATGTGCACGTCGATTACGGACCTCCCTTTGTGCAGATAATGGGGGATCATGGAATCCGGCTCATACCCCAGCCTATGAAGAAGGCTGATAAATCGTTCGTATTGCTCAGGGCGCACCATGATGTCGAGGTCACTCATAATCCTCATCCCCAGATTTGGATAGGCGTACTCCAATAGAGAAGCGCCTTTAAGAGTCATGGCCTCTATCCGTTCATTGCCTAAAGCGTGCTCTAATTTGTCCAGCGTGTCTAGGGTGATTAGATTTTGCGCTACAACGGATTGATAGTGGCGTCTTAGCTGAGAAAGAGTTGATGGTGGGATGTCCGTATCCTTGAGCCGATGGTAGAGGATTCCTGCAACTCCTTCCGCATAGGCTCTTTCCTTCAGGCCTTTCCAGTCAAGGTGAGGGGTTTTTAGTGTCAGGTGTCCGCTGAGTGCTCGATTGATATATCTGATCTCTTGACCAGGGTCGTTTAGCTCATTCATCGGGAAAAGTCGCATCAAGACGTTCTTGGTCTTCAGCCTGAGGGCGCCTATGGTTAAATTTCTTAGACTAAGCCATGCGTAAACCCTTTTCATTCTGGATCTGAAACCGGTTGAGACAGGGATCAGCCGATTGTTTCTTACGATGGCCCCAACTCGGCCTGATATGACAGAGAGTTCGACAGGTTCAGGATCAGATTCAAGTCGTGAATCTCCTTTACATATGCCCTTTTTTTGTGGGAGTATTTTTACCAAACGATGAATCACAAAGCATTCTCTTGAATCAGCTATTATGGCCACATCCCCTACCTGAAGTGACTCCGGAGAGACTTTCTCAGCGATGACTCGGTCTCCCGGTTTGAGGAACGGGTGCATAGAGTATCCTGTGAATTGTAGATGAAAATGTTTGGCCGGTTCTGTCAATTCTTTTCACTCACCATGTGGAATTCCAACGATCCGCAAATATTGAACCTATCTTCATTGTAACCCGCGCAAGTTATTTTGGAAACATCTGTTTCAAATGCATTGGTTGATTTCATCATAATCAGCTTGCTCTTCCGAGAATAAGTGAGTCCATTTTCGGGGCCGTTTGTCGATGGAGTTTTAATACAAGAAAGAGAGAAACCTTGGTATTTTCTCTAACATACTCTTTTATCTAGCGGTTTTTGGTGTTTGGGGTTGAACAGCGCGAGAGATAGGTGTATACTAGAAAGTCATGAATAACCAAATACGTTTAGTATTCTCTGTGTCTGGAAAAGGAAGGGGCATATGGCAGACATAAAAAAATCGAGAAGAAGCTTCGTGTGCAGAATTATGGGGCTCATTTCCGGCATTTTGCTTGCGAATCCCAAGGAGTTGAGGGCCGCCAAGCTGGAGACAAGGGATTTGCTTGAACAGCTTGAACTGGACATTCTGAGAAGGTCCAGACCCATAAGAAACCCGTCCATGACGTGTCGTGAATCTGAGAAGGGGATCACTCTCTACGTGAAAGAGAATGGAAAAGAGACTCCGCTATATTTGATGAATTCAACGGGCTATATGATCTGGAAAGCCTGCGACGGAAGTCGTTCTTTCAAGCAGATTTCACGATTGATCCGAGAAAAATATCGCGTTCCAGGACAAAAAGCCCAATTGGACGCACTATTATTCCTTTCACAATTAAAGAAGAGTAAGGCAATTACAGTCACGAACTATGGAGTCTGAAACAAAATATAGACGGAATGAAGAGATTGTATTTCGGGAAGAAGATGACGGGGCTTTTCTATTCGACCCTGATAGCGGTGACTTGAGATATCTGAACCAATCCGGAAAAGAGACGTTTCTATTATTAGGTGAAGATCAGAGTATGAGTAGTGTGATCCGTCGTATGAGAGAGTTGTATCCCGACATTGACCCGCAGCAGATCGAGGACGATGTCAGAAGTTTTGTAAAAGATTTGGAGGAAAACCGTTTCATTCTTACATAGCTGCAAAAAAGCCTTATGGAAGACGAATGCACGATCAGTCCCCAAGCTACCCCCTTGTCAGTCTTTACCTCTACCTGAGTGACCAGTGTAACCTCTCTTGCCGGCATTGCTGGATCTCACCGGGCTACTCGGAAAATGCAACCCATGGCATTCCTTTGGAAGATCTGAAAAATACTATTTTGGAAGCAAAAACCATCGGTCTTCAAAGCGTTAAACTGACCGGGGGCGAACCCCTCTTATATAGAGACTTCAACGCCCTACTTACATTTCTGGCCGGAGAGGGTATCGCTGTCATCATCGAGAGCAATGGGACCCTTTTTGAACATCGCATACTGGAGACCTTGCGATTGTGTCAGGTGGATCAGATAGCCGTCAGCCTCGATGCCGCTACAAAAGAGATCCATGATGAAATGAGAGGTGTAAGGGGAAGTTTTGATCGGACACTGCAAGGATTGAAGCTTTTGTCCGAATATGGGTTTGATTTCCAGATCATTATGACCCTGCAAAGGAGGAATAGTCAGGAAATACAAGGGCTGGTCTCCCTTGCAAAAGAGTTAGGGGCCGGTTCTTTAAAAATTAATCACTTGGTTCCTTGTGGCAGAGGAGAGCAAATATTCCGAAACAGAGAGAACCTGAGTGCTGATGAGTTGATACTTCTCTATCAAACAGTGGAAAGAGAGCGGTCTTCCCACGGCGATCTGGATGTAATCTTTGATCTCCCGGTGGCGTTGCGTTCCATTGAGGACATAAAGAGGAGAGGGATTATTGAATGCAGGATTCTGAATATATTGGGCATTCTTGCTAATGGAGCCTTTTCCATATGCGGCATCGGCCAAACCATGGATGAACTTCGAATGGGAAATCTTTACCAGGATTCCATCGTCGAGATATGGCAAAACCACCGGATCCTTATGGACCTTCGGGATTCTCTTCCCAGACAGCTCAAAGGGGTTTGTGGGAATTGCCTTTTTAGGTTTCAGTGTCTGGGAGCGTGCAGGGCCAACGCCTATGCCTTGAACAAAGACCTTTATGCTCCCTATTTCTTGTGCCAAGAGTCCTACGAATCAGGCCGGTTTCCTGTTTCAAGGATCGTCCAGTAGCCGGAGTTGCCTATGGAACTGGCCATCACTATAGCGGACACAGCGGTCAAGATGACCTTTCTGGATCAGGCAGAAAAGGCCGTCCCTCTATGTCGCAATTATTTTCGCGGCTTCCTGAGACCGACTGAAATGGTAGATGCTGAGATTAATGTCAGTGTCCTCAAGAACACCAATGGCACTTCACCCGCAGGTGAAAATAAGGGAGACTCATATTTCGAGCAGAAATTGATTAGCAGAGAGGTATTCGCTTGGTTGTCCAGGTTCTCTAATTTTCAAGAGGATATTCCGGAGAATGAGAACACAATCGCCTCATCTTGTTTGGATGGACTGCTTCTGTTCGACCCGGATACGGCTGCCGGGCGTATCTATCTCTTGAATGAGGGACCGGAGTGTTTTCGCCCCCTCCACAGGTTGCTGTGGATATATTTGGCCCAGGTCCTGGGGGAGAGGAAGGCCTGTTTTATGCACGGTGCGGCGCTTGTCAAGAGCGGAAAAGGATATCTCTTTTTGGGAGACTCCGGTGCCGGAAAAAGCTCCTTGTCCAATATATCTAACGAAGCCCTTGTGCTCTCAGATGACAGCCCCATCTTAAGCAGACGAAACGGGAACTATCAGGTCTTTTCTTCCCCCTATCATCAGGTCGATATTTCAAAGGGGTTGAGCAAGGAAGCGATTGGGCGAAGTGCTAGGGTTGAGGGGCTCTATTTCCTTTTCAAGGACGAACGGCTCTATCTGGATGAGGTATCGAGGGAAGAGGCAGTTTCCAGGATTATCAAGCGTTACATTCTCTTCTTTCCCTACTTGTCGGGCCGGGCAAAATCGGCCCTGTTTGACCTTATTCTGGAACTGTGTCATAGATTAACCATTCATAATCTCCATTTTTGTCTGGATCAAGATGTGTGGGGCTTAATTGAGGATACCACAGTTGGAGGAATAGATGAATACCACGGAAAAGAAGGATAAAGCATCCCGAAAGAACTACGAGCCGCCGAAACTTTTTGACCTTGGGGGCGGCATCGTCTACGCGCAAGCTCCGCAATGCAGGGCAGGGGGGAGTCCCACCGCGGGTCCGTGCCAGTCAGGTACTGCGGCAACGGGCAATCAGTGCAAGGAAGGAGGAAGCGCCGGTTCACAATGCCGTTCAGGGGTGACGGCTGCGGGCAATCAATGCCGAGAGGGAGGCACGGCGTCGGGTGGCAACCAATGTCTAAGTGGCGGAACTGCAAGAACGCAGTGTAAAGCTGGGACTGATGTGGGTTAACAGTGTCAGTTCTACTGAATATCAAACAGAATACATAGATGCTCGAAAGTTTTTGATGGTCTGAGGGGAAACGGGACAAGAACATGGACAACGTGCATCACCTGAGTGAAAGGGTTGTCACGGATTTCAAAAAGGCTCGAGAGAAGTATGAAATATATGGAAAATTCTACATGTTTTTGAGTGACAAGGCAAGGGAGTATCTAGAAGACAAATCACAGGAATATAAGGGATGTCTCAATGATATTCAACGATTGATCCTTCCAATCGTCAAAAAGGTTTGCCCGATATGTCAGCCGCACTGCTGTAGATTATCCACACCGGAACGATCCATCTATATCGCGGGCTCTGTCGGTGGATTTGAGCTTTGCGATTACCTTTTGGCCCAATGCAACACCACACTCCCTGATCCTGATTACGGGAAAGCCGAAAGGAATCTGTGTCCGTTTTGGGAGCATGGCTGTACCCTTCCCATGGACTGCAGGAGTTATTTGTGCATACAATACTTCTGTGACGAGCTTCAGCAAGAACTAGATATGAAACTCATCTCTGAGCATCTCAGGAAGATCGAATCAGTTTTAAACAGCTTTTCCATCGCAGAGTGTATGGTATGATTTCCCAGACTCTTGTATGGGTCGAAAAATGGAGCAAGGGATGTAACTGATTTTTAGGGATCCGTGGCGTGCAATGGCTGGCATCTTATCCTGGGGGAAAAATGAAGAACTCTAAAAAAGAGAATAAAGAGTCCCGAACACCGTATGAGCCTCCCAGGCTCCTCAATCTTGGAGGTGGCATGGCCTATGCTCAAGCAGCCTGTAAAACAGGCGGGAGCCCTGGTACCTCCTCATGCCGCGATGGTGCCACGGCGACAAGTGCTTCATGCGTGGACGGAGGGGCGGCAGGCGGAACATGTGATGTAGGTGTCGCGGCAGTAGGTGGAAGCTGTAAGGCGGGTAACACAGCGACCTTCAGCTGCAAAGTGGGGGCTGAGCCGATGTAGTGAATTCCAGGTATCCGTTATACTGCATTCTTATCAGGAAGCCGTCCCCCCTGCTCTAAAAACCGTTTGAGACAAGCATCAGGACTGGGATGGTTTTCGTCACCCACCATCTGATAAGCAAGGGCAGGGCAGTTTCCCGTACAGAAATCAACAAATTGACAGCCCCTACAAAACGTGAAGCTACTCAAAGGGATTTTGTATCGTTCTCTCAGTCTTTTAAGCTCAGGATGATCCTGCCAGACTTCTTTAAGATCATTCTCATTGATGCGACCTAACGGGATATGACTCAACTGGATGCAGGGAACCATGACACCATCCGCACGAACGGCGAGTTTTTCGGCCGGCCCTCCGCAACCCGTCAGATACCCTCTGCCATGCATTCGCTTTTGACCCTGATTATAAGCCTCCACCATCTCAAGCCATGCCATCCCTTCAGCCAGCGGACCGGCGGACGCGCTGATCCGCCCATGATACTGTCTATTGAGCCTTAGAA
Source organism: Deltaproteobacteria bacterium (assembly GCA_016930795.1). Lineage (GTDB taxonomy): Bacteria > Desulfobacterota > DSM-4660 > Desulfatiglandales > HGW-15 > JAFGFY01. The sequence continues at coordinate 3,302 of JAFGFY010000134.1, read as the reverse complement.
GGGTCTCCATAGCCAGAGACCGTTCTTCGATGCTGAGTTGAACCATCTCGGCGTTTTGCCGGCAAAGCCCCATATAGGAAGCGGCGTTTGTTGAAAAGGTATCAAGGCCGATTTCATTGAACAGAAGGTCTGCTATGCCATCCAGGTCCCTGACATTATGTCTGTGAATGGTCACCCTGACGGAAACAGGGACATGGTTTTTCTGAAGGTGTTTCACTCCGGTGATCGCCCGATGAAAACTTCCTTTCCCTCTGAAGGAATCATGGGTTACCGGGATCGAACCATCAATGGAGACCTGCACCCCGTCACAGCGGCCGGTTGAAGAGAGAAAAGAGGCCATCTCATCTGTGATCAGTGTGCCATTGCTGAGAATGTTGAACCGCATGCGATTCTTGACGATTCCCTGGATGAGATCTCTTAAATCTTCTCTAATGAAGGGCTCTCCGCCCTGTAGTGTGACATCAAAGACCGCGCAATCATTGAGTTCCTTAAAGAATGTAAGCCATTCTTCCGTGGGTAGATCCGAATCCACATCACCGGCACTGGTGAAATGACTACAGTATTTGCAACGGAGATTACATCGGGCGGTGATGGCCAGTTCCACTGACCTTGGGGTTCTTAGGACATTCATGCGCATATTTCGAATAGATCCTTATGTTCTTTCCTAGGACGACTGACAAGAATCAACGGCTATGATCACTCAACTCAGCAATGAAATAATAAAGATAGCCATGTTACCAAAAGCATGAATCATGATAGGAACAATGAGGCTTCCCTCTATTTCATAGGCCGCAGCAAACAAGACACCTCCTATAATTTGAGTGATGGGGAGTCCGTTATCTCCAAGATGGGGCAGTACGAAAAGAAAGGTGCTTAACACAAGGGCAGCGGAAAAGCCCCATCTTCTAAAAAACCTAAAAAGTATTCCTCTGAAAAATATCTCTTCCCCAATGGGCGCGATGGCGCCGCCCACCGTAAAAAATACAAGGATTTCCATCTGCCGCGAAGGCAAGGTCGTCCGTATGAGAGCAAGGGGATCTATTTCAAAAAGGAAGAGGAAAAGAAATGCTGAAAAAACGATCACTCCGAAACCTGCTGACCAAATGATCCCCTTTTTGATTCCTGGTGATATCTGTGATGCTGCTAATCCGATAGAATGGAGTCCGTTTCCATGGACTGACACAACAAGCAAAATCAGGCCAATCGCAAGAAGGCGCGCCAAACCTAGGAGTACCATCTCGTTCCACTGAATCCTGGAAACCGCGAGCCACCTCGCTCCTTCGATACATGAGATCGCTACGATGCATAGGAGAAGAGTCTTTATCTCGATTTGCTTTGTTTCCATCCAAGGTTCCTCAAGGCATTATAGGCATAACGTTGGTTGCGCCAATCAGTGGATCTTTCCATTCTCTCAAAGATTTTGTGAATGACCCTTTCATTTCCCCTTTGACCCAAAACATCGTAGGCTCGGCTTATCACATTGGAATGGGGATCGTCTAAGAAGTGAATAAGATCTTCAAGTGTTTCGGATCGTCGACTGACCCTCATCGAATTAATCAACCAGTACCGTTCCGGCACATGAGGGCTGTCCAGTAGGCGTCGATAGTCATAATCGGCGATTTCCAATTTCTCCCTCTCAATGGTCTTTAGAGCTGCGATCCTGTCATCCACGTTTTCCGATTTCAATGCATTTGTTATGTTTTCTTCACCTGTGACTTTTCCCCCGGAAAAAGAAAAAAGCGCCAGAAGACTCATTCCAGCCATGAAACAGAGGATTGAGGCGGCCACATAGGCAGTTGTTGGACGCAGTAAGAGAGCAAGAAGAAAACGAAAAAGGCTATAAAGAAGAATATACAGGATGACGGGAAACCCGAACAAGAGTGAGAAGAAGGTGAACTGTCTGAAAAAGGAATGGCGATCAGTCTTTGAAGAGAATTCGTTTAGTATGGGGCCCGGTTTGGCAAAAAAATTATTACGGTCAGTGCGAAAGATTGCTTTCCCTTTGTTCACAAAGACAAGGGTCGCTTCTTGTTCTGTTATCTTAAGGTCAACAATCACGGCTCTGCCGATATTGAGATAGTCATGCTCAAGCAATGCTCTTTCCAGAGCATCTGACATAGAAGCATTCTGAATCTCATCGAGATCACAGGTCTTGATTAATCTCTGGCCTAAGGTTTCAAAGGCGTGTGCCGGGTAGCAGGTGAAGTCATAGTAGAAATCAGTCAGTTTTACTCCCAGAGAATTGGATAAAAGCAAACGGTCTCTAAGGTTTAAGAAAAAATGTTCATTCATTTGCGATATCCATAAGACAGCCAATATGAGTAGAGGAACGGCGTGAATGATTTGGCTTAACCATGGATTTTTTTTCACTCTGGAGGGCATGCTTTTCAGAGAGGCAAAAACAAGAACGAGCGGGACGAAAATGAAATACAGCGTGACCATGGGAGAAAAGCCTCGGTAATTCACGGCCAAAAGTAATCCCAGCCAAAGGAGTGAACAGGGAATGATGACAATTCTCTCTCGTTTGAACAAACGATCCCAAACCCAGACGACAGCAAGAGTGATGAGCGAAAGGCCCGCTCCTACGGTCAGGGTGAAGAAAAGACCTCCAAAAAAAGCAGGGCCAAATCGCTGGAGTTGAGGCATGGTGCGTTCATTGGGTATAGGAAGGTAACCCGCATCTTTTATAGTGACAAGGGCACGATAGAGCTCTCCATTAGATAGATAGACTTGAGCCGTAGAAATAACCTGTGCCGTAAACAGACCGAAAAGGAGAACAAGGAATGGGTAGAACCATCTATTTTTCATGTTATGAAAGGATTTCGTATTTTTCCAAGAGGTCTGTTATTGACGCAAAAAACTGGATTAAACGATATGGCTTGTCAAAGAGACAAGAGCGCCTCACTTCATTCTGTTCAGATATCTCTCCCCCATTGAATCATTTGGGCTGAACGGCCAATCAATTCCGGGACCTGTTTTCCAGTCAAATAGAGACAGATTTCTGTGTCGGTAAAAAACATAGTATGATTCAAAGGGTCGATCAAGGCTTTTCTTTGGGAGGCATCCGTCGATCATTACAAACCCAGGATTAGTCGGGAATAGTGGGAGGCGATTGAGTCATTAAGGCGAAAGGCGGGAACATACTTAATATTAAGTATAGATAAATTTAAATAAATGTTATATATTGACAAATACTTAGTCTTAGGTATAATAATAGATACTGCTGATTCAACTTTCTGAGAATCCACTGCTGTATATTACCGAGAGTCTTCATGAGAGAGATATCTCCTAAGGATTTTTTT
>JAFGFY010000133.1 GCA_016930795.1 Deltaproteobacteria bacterium | reverse complement strand
GGAGGCGGAGGCGGAGGCGGAGGTGGAGGTGGAGCGGTAGGAGTAGATGAAACAACGCCGACCCCTATGAGTTGAACTCCTTCCTGAGAATCTATGATCTCCACAATGAGGGTGGCGGAACAGCTGTTAGGTTCAGAGGGCGTATAGCTGACTTCTATGAAGCCACTCTCGCCTACGCCAAGAGATAATAGTCCTGGATTAACGGAGAAACCACATGTATCGCCGTCAATGGAAAGGTCAATATCAATCGGGACGGTGTTGGTGTTAATGAGGTTCAATGTACGTGTGCTTGAAGAGCCTATTTCTACTTCTCCAAAATCCACTAACGCTGGGGCGACAGAGGCGTCTGTGATCATTGGATTCAATACTCCGAAGAATGTCAAAATCGAGAGTATCGATATCATTCTAATGGAACCTTTTATTGATTTCATCTTTCAATCCCCCTTTTTATATAAAATGCTCATCTCCTATTTGTGGATTCACTCCTCCCAAAGTGAAAATACGAAATCAGCTTTGATATGGTTCATAGATCGATTCACGTTTTTTCCATGGGGACTTACTTACTCACTACCGTCAGTGGGTTCCTCCTCATGGTTTTCAGTCCTTTCATGCGGAGCCTCGTTACCATCATCGCAGGGGCCGAGAGTATCACCGTGATTCGATCGGCATTCTCTTTACTTTCATCCACAGACTCTATAGAGGCTTGAATCTCATCGCATCTTCTTCAGCTCCATAATCGCGGCATGCGAGAACGCCCATTCCACCCCGCGCGCGCACTATGATTCGTTGATCATCACTCCTCCGGTTACAAATTCATACACGGTCCGTGCCAATGACTTTGCCCCTAAAATATCTCATTGTTTTTATTCAGCTAAATATATAGAGGCCCCTTATTCATCATGGGCATATGGGAGATAATTTGCACATTTTCTTACACCGAATGTGCACTATTGTGCATCCTTTGACTAGGAATATGGTGGGGGTTGTACGGTGAAAAGGAACTAGAAAACCTAGAACGTTTACATCATCTATAGGGATCTTCAATTCGAACACCGTTCTTGGAAAGGAGTATGTCCATGTATTAACTCACATTGGAATTCGATGGCAGGAATCCAAAAAAACAAACCTATAAGATTTGACACGGAGCCAATGATTGACACATAGATGTATTTCGAGTAAAATATTGTATAAATTCACCACAAATATTATATGGTTACATATGACGGCCCATGCCATAATGGGAGACAGAGAAGTGTCTTGCGTCGCGAATGGATGGCTATGTAACAAAGCCGATATAGACAGAAGAGCTTTTCTCTTAAATTGAAAAATCGAGCGAGGGAGAACCTGAACTAGGCCTTCGCTGTCAAGCTTCAGAATCTCATTAGTTTCCGGATGCCTAAGAAAGTCGGGAGAAATAGCAGAGACGCGTCTTAAGAAACTGGAGAAAAACATGACAGGTGTAGTTGTCGCAAACAACACTTTCTCAGTCCTTGCTTTCACTTACCACCAATGTCTCGGGGGGCTGGTTACGGCCGGGATATCCGGTTGTCTGTTCCACTTCAGTATAAGCGGAAAGGATATGTCATGACAAAAAAAATTGACCATCGTCAAAAACGTTTGGTGAATAAGTCGCTCCAGTTTAGATTTCTGGCCATGACCCTCATCTACTGCGCGATCCTTGTTCTTTTTGTGGCATTGGTCGTTTTTGTGCCCGACATTATTGAGATGGGGGACCAAAGCAGGAGTCTGGATTTGAGGGCGGCTGCCGCGGATAGATTACTTGCCAAGCACGTCTGGGTTTGGCCCGGCGCTTTAGTTGCTATCCTTATCATTTGTTTTCATTCATTTCACACCTTTTACCGTGTGGTCGGTCCCCTGCATCGATTCCACGCGGTTTTTGATGATGTGACCAGTGGAGATGTGAGATATTCTATGAAAATAAGGGCCAAGGATTATCTGGGCCAGGAGGCGGAGACACTCGATGAAATGTTGCGGGTGCTGACTGAGAAATTGGGAGGCATCCAGCAGGCAGGGGAAGACGCGTTGAAGTCTCTTAAGGAGTTGGAGAATCATGCGACCAGGGAAATCAACAATGATGAGACTTATCAATTACTTTTTCAAGCGCATCGACAGCATCTGGAGAGACTGATGGAAACTGCGCGGTACTTCCATATACGGAGAGCTAAACCGGCAACAGTGGAAGGGCTGTAAAACAGCCATAAAGAGTTGAACTGAATGGAAAGATCTCGTTTTCTGAAATGCGGTGGACTTTTCTAAGGTCTTTCTAGGAGTATGTCTCTTTGTGAAAACAGGCAGGACGCCATTTTTCGATCAATCCCTGGAATCGCCCCATGAGCAAGGTGCGGGGTTTACCATTATAGAGCTGATAATAGTCATCGCCATGATAGGTACACTTGCTGCCATTGCGGTGCCTATTTATCATTATCATATCGAAAAGGCCAGAATAGCCAAAGCGTGCGCAGATATTCGCGTTATTGAAAAAGAGATCATAGCTTTCAAAGTGGGACAGGGCAATGGCACCAGTGATTTGCCCGATTCCCTTGCTGATATTGGTCGTGGGAATTTTCCGGATCCCTGGGGCAATCCTTATCAGTATGCCAACCACGACAATATACCACCTGGAGACCGACGGAAATACAAAAGCACGGTACCATTGAACACGGACTTCGATTTGTACAGCATGGGTCCAGACGGAGCAACAGCAGCTCCGATCACAGCCGCAGCCGGCTATGATGATATCATCCGGGCCGGCGACGGGGAATACGTGGGGCCGGCTTCGGAGTATTAGCAGGCAGTCATATCATGAAGATGGATCTATCATTCATAAGGCGCAAGGTGGCCAGACGGATCTTTGTCCAGTTTGTCTTTTGTGCTCTGGTGCCCATCATAGCGTTGGCGATCGTCTCCTTTTTCCAGGTGAGGGCCGAACTCGAAAAGCAGGGGCAAACCCGACTCCACGAGGCAACCCGTTCTCTGGGGACGTCCGTTTACGAACGTCTTCTTAATCTCGAAAATGACCTGAAAATTCTTTCCATACAAATCCACACAGGTCCTGGTGATCCGACCCGAATAATCGAACAGAGATATGTCGAACATATGCAAAGGCCTTTGGAGGCACTGGCATTGGCCACTAATACTGGGGAAACGGTTTCTCTTTTTGGTAAGACACCTCCTTCGCCTAAAAGAACGGCGAAACAGGAAAAACATTTCTTGTCTGGAAAGCCGCTGTTGTTTATATCACTCGATAGCGACGACGGATCTCACATCTGCATGATGACGCTCGTTGACCCCCAGAACCCCGAAAAGGGGATACTCATTGGGAAGTTGAATTCCATGTATCTTTGGGGACTGGATGAAAACAATGCCCTCCCTGCCATGACGGAACTCACCGTGCTGGACAGCATGGACAATGTCTTGTACTCAACGATTTCAGTTCCTTCTGAATTCGGCCATCGACCAGAGTTCGGATCGGGTCGTTCCGGTATATCCCACTTCGAGTGGAAGCACAGAGGCGAGCCCTATCAGGCGGCCTACAGTTCTGTATTCATGAACTATAGCTGGGGTTATCCACAATTGACCGTTGTGATGAGCACACCTAAACACCATATATTTGCACCGATTGCCTTTTTCGAGAGAGTATTTCCGCTGGTTTTTCTTCTGTCTCTCTGGGTCGTGTTATTTCTAAGCGCTGTTCAGATTCGGAGGACCACCGAGCCGCTGAAGGAACTGACCGAGGGTACCCGGAGGATTTCCAACAAGGACTTTGACACTCGAGTATCGGTAATCAGCGGGGATGAGTTTGAGGAACTGGGGGCCTCCTTCAATGATATGGCGAGACAACTAAAAAGACAGTTCGAGGCCCTGGCCACGATCGGGGCGATCGAGCGGGCCGTCCTCTCGTCTTTGGATACAAGAGAAATTATCGATACAGTCACCAGTCGTATGAGGGAGGTTTTCGACAACGACGCTGTCACGGTTACGCTGCTCGATTCCGAAGAAAAGCACTCGGCCACGTCCTATTTAAAGAGGGTCAATTCTGAAACGGAAGACTTCCCTGCAAACGTTGCCCTCTCTACGGAAGATATACAACGCCTCTATGATAATCGGGAATTCCTGTCAATAGATAAAAAAGAGGGTTTTCCAAGCTATCTGAAATCGCTTGTGAAAGATAGCGTTCAGGCATGTGTGGTTTTTCCTCTTTTCGTTAAAGGAGCTTTGGCGGGGTTTATTGCCCTGGGATTGCGAAATATTGAACGACGAGACCCGGATGACCTGATGCAAGTCCGTCAGATAGCCAATCAGGTAGCCGTGGCCTTGGCAAACGCCCAGCTACTCGAAGATCTTAATCTGCTTAACTGGGGAGCCCTAACGGCCCTTGCCCGGACGGTTGATGCGAAATCCCCCTGGACTGCCGGTCATTCCGAGCGGGTGGCAAAGACGGCAATAGAAATCGGGCGGGTCTTAGGACTCTCCACGGATGAAATTGATGATCTCCATCGCGCCGCACTGCTGCATGACATTGGAAAAATCGCGACACCTGCCAATATTCTTGACAAGCCCGGAACACTCACCGATGAGGAGCGGCGGGTAGTGGAAGCGCATCCAAGCACGGGCGCACGCATTTTAGAACCGATTCAGGCCTACAAATCTATAATACCGGCCGTGTTACAGCATCATGAACGCTACGATGGAAAGGGTTATCCCAACGGATTGGCTGGAGAGGAAATCAGCCTGGCCGGCCGGATCATGGCAGTGGCCGATGTCTATGATTCCCTCGTTTCCGACCGACCCTACCGGCCCGGTATGGATAAAGAGCGGGTACTCAAGGTTATCAAAAAAGAAACAGGCACATATTACGATCCCAATGTGGTAAAGGCATTACTGATTTTCGTAAATCAGTACAGCGAAATGGAAAGTGATTATGGAAAAGAAAAAAAAGTTGCTACAGTCGCGGCATTCTGATTCGATCCGGCATACCGGTGAAGGATTCCTCATGATGTCGAATTGGATTTCCTTAGTCATTCTTGCGTTATTGACAAATCTTGGGTGTTCTTCGAATGAAATCGAGAACCTCCCTCGGGAGGTGCTGGGCTATTGGAAAACGGAGACGCCGAAATACGCGGGTTTCTCCTTCGAGTTAAGCGAAGAGACCATCACTTTTACGGATTTAAATGCGGAAAACACAATAGAATCCAATATCATAGAGAAGAGGACCAAAGAGCTGGATAGAGAGGATAACATCTTCTACGTGGTCTATTATAAGAATGAGGAAGGGATTGAATTAAAATTTGCCTTCTATTATGACCCCTCGGGGGGCGGGAAGATCAGACTAAAGAATCAGAAAACAACTGTGTGGACCAGAGTCCCAGAATCATGAAAATTTATCCCGGGATTGGAAAGTGTAGACTAGGCCCTAATGAGTTCTTAGACGCCACCTTTGTCCTCCCCTGACTCCTCTTCACGCAGAGATCCGAATATTAGGCCATAGAAGCTGTCATATCGGGTCATATACTTCCAGCCCAATTGATTGTAACACCTCTCACAGACCTGAATCTGCCAGGCATACCCCGGAAACCAGGAATACCCATGTGAAACTCTCTCGACTCCTATGCAACCCGGCGCATTTCTAAAACAACCTAGCTTGACCGGATAGCCCAAATTGTGGAATGAATGGTCGTGACGGCCTCGAACATCAATCTTTTCAGACACCTTTGTAATAAAATGTCTACAGGAGGCACAGACCAGGTTCTTTTGTCCCGCTTTTCCCCCATATTCGTCCTCAAAAATCGAGAGCCTCTTTTCCAGGTAAGTCAAATGATCCGATTCACCCCAGGAATGGTCTCCTAAGACGTTTGCTTTGGCCTCCTTCGATTCTATGTCAGTTTGATCCAGTTTCATGAATAGAGAGTACTCCTTAATCTGGAAGTTCTGTAACACAATGCCCTTTCAAGAAGAAATGAGCGGCCCCCTTCCCCCTTTTTCATAATCGGCATGCCTTGAATAAAACACGTGAAAAATCTTTCACAAATCTGACTATATCATATAATATATATCAAGCCGTTTCCTTTATCCGAGATCGGCCCAACAGCCCGGAAAGACAAGAAAAAGATGCCTTTCTCCAGAACATCGGATACACTTCACATATTATGGCCTGGAAAAAATGTATTCGAATGAGTTTTTCCCGTGAGACGGTGTCTAACAGGATAAAGGATGTGTTCATGAGCAGTTTTTGATCATAGCCAATTCCAGGTTTCACAGGAGGAGACATCATGAATAAGAATATATTGTGGACCATTCTCTTGTCGGCCTTTCTGTTGTGTACGGCACAACCCTCCTATGGTTCCATTCACATCGGCAGGATCACCTATATGGAGGGAACAGTCCTGACTTATATTGAAGATGAAGAAGATTGGATGGAGATTGGATCAAACACCCCTGTAGGGGCAGAGGACGGATTTTACACTGAAAAAGACGCGAAAGCTGAATTAGTCTTTCCCAACGACACCATGCTTCGGATGGGAGAGTTGACCGAAGTGGAAATCCTGAGCATCGAAGAGGAAGTCACTGAAATCTATATCCGGAATGGAATCGTCCGGGCTTACAGCCGTGGTTCCGATACTGTAATGAAAGTTCAAACGGCCATGGGATATGTCGAAATACCTCCCCAAGGAATCACGGATTTTTATGTGGATGATCGGTCTGCTGAAATCGTCGCCCTTCAGAAGGATATTCTCTTTCATAAGACGGTAGGACCGGGTGACCCGGAAATCCATCAACTGCGTGCCGGCTCCAACGCATTGATTTTCTCTGTCAGGCATGTTGAGACGGGAACGGTTCTTGCTGATACACCATGGAACAGGTGGTGCCTGGATAGAGACATGGTCCTGAAGGAACAGGCAGCAATAGCCTCCCCTCATTTGCCCTCTAGCCTTCAGGTTTATTCCCATGAACTTGAACCCTATGGAGAGTGGGAGAGGATAAAATATCGGGGCTATTACTACTGGTTCTGGCGACCGGTTCGCGTGAGTATAGGATGGACGCCATTCACTACTGGGTGGTGGAATCGATGGCACAGAGAGTATGTATGGGTATCCACTGAACCGTGGGGATGGTGCACGCATCATTACGGAAACTGGATCAACTTGAGCGGCGCATGGTGGTGGACACCCCATATTCATATGGGTGTTTCCATTCCAGGGATCAGTTTAGTCGATCTCCATATTCACTTCAGCCCCTTGTTCAGACCCTTCTGGCATCCGGGGCGAGTTGCGTGGATCTCCACAACAAGCCATGTGGGATGGATTCCTTTGGCTCCGTGGGAGACATACTACGGATGCCGCAAGTGGGGGCCGCGTACGGTGGTCGTAAAGTATAGAGACAGGCCGAGAAGAGGAAACCATATCAATCACTATGCCTATCGGGAGCATTCCGTGATTATTCCTCAGAAGGAATTCAGACGCGTCAGTCCCAATAGACAACACGATTACAGGAAGTTGATGGTGACAAGTGTTGAAAAGAAGACCCTATTGAGAGATTCCAAACCCACGTACGGGCGCCACCAAATGGCCGGGATGAAAGAGAATCATTCTGAAGGAAAGAACGATAGTACGGCTACGAGTCGGCGAACCATCGCAAAACAAAACACCTTCAGGCCTTCTACTTCTCCCATGAGGACCTCTGGAGAAAGGGCGTTTTTGACACAGGAGAAAAAGACGACGCTTCCCTTCAAAAAGACAGGGGACGAGACCATAAAGGCCACGAAAGCCCCCCCCCTGTCCTCAAAAAATCTGAATTCAGGAGGACAAGAGTCTCCTCAGATTACAACCGCACCTCCGATGCACAAGCCTTTAGCAGAAAAGGAGAATTCCACACGACAGAATCTTACACAAACAAGGCCTGAGCGAAGCCCAAGACCGTTTTCCACCATTCCGCGCGGGGAACACATTGAGAAGAACACCCTGTCTTCAACAGGTAACCCGAAATCAGGAACAAAAAAGTCTCCTCAGGTTACAAGTGCACTTCAGCGTCACAAGCCTGTAGCAGAACAGGAGTACGCCACACGACAGAATCTTACACAAACAAGGCCTGAACAAAGCCCTAGGCCTTCTTCAATCCTTCCGCGCGTGGAACACATTGAGAAGAACACCGCGCCTCCAAAAAGCGGGCAATCTATGAAGAGTCAGCCCACAAATAATCCGCAGCAATGGGTGCCTCAACAATCGCGACAGGAGAGGGGAGAAGGGACGGGCTATAACACCACTCAAAGACTAAGAAGGAACTAATAAGGGATTCTCCTCTGCTCTTCTTACCCTCCCGCAACCAATTGGAATATCAGCACCCGATCTCCTTCTTCAAGGACCTGATTGTGCGTAGGAACTTGACCGTTGATAAAAAAACGGGTCCTTTCATCCTCAAGGGGGAGGTTTTGAAATCTCTCAGCCAATAGGCTGGTCAGCCCTTGGATTGTCGTGCCTTCGGCAACATCCAAAATCTCTTGATCCACGCCTGTAAGGGTACGAAAAAAGCTTTGGAATTTTAAGATGATATGCACTGCAGCCTATTTTCTATGCAAGCGTCGCCCGAAACCCATGGTCGGGTGATGACTCTATTCGACCCTAAAATAAAACCCTCTACTCAAACTTTCAGTCTGATGATCACTTATAAAAGGGACACTCCCATGGGTTGGCCACTGACAACCGCGTTTTTTAATAACTCAATCCGTGGCCGAAAGGGAAAAGCGGGTCGTAATCCACTTCCGGCATATTGATGTTCAGCGGCAGCTGATCATTGGACTTGGGCCACGAAAAGGACAGCTTGCCGGTCGGATTGTAGTCACCGAAAAGAACATCAGTGATTCCTTGCCCTTCAGTGCCGGGAAGAAATGCGGCCAACAGAGCATCCGCTTGCGGCAGGATTTCGTTGACGATCAGCGGACGCCCGGAGATGACCAGCACGACGACCGGGATTCCGGCACTTTTTAAGTTATTCACGACAGCGATATCCTGGGCATCCAGCGACAGGTCTGCGCGATCGCCGATACCCTCGGCGTAGGGGAGTTCACCGATTACGGCGATACCTAGGGTTGCTCCATCAGCCCCCATACCGTCCAGAGAGTATGTTACTTTCGTGTTCGTGGATACTGCGGCTTTGACGGCTTCCAGGACTGTGGCGCCTCCGGGAGTGACATTGCCTGTTTTGCCCTGCCAGAGAATGGTCCATCCACCGCACTGATTACCGATATTGTCGGCGCTTTTTCCGGAAACATGAATCCTTGCGACCTCTTTCGATATTGGCAGAGTTTGGTTATCGTTTTTCAGGAGCACGACCGATTTACGGATCGCTTCCCGCGCCAGAGCACGGTGTTCCGAAGACCCGAAATCCCTGTGCAGCGACCGGTCGGCCTTCTGGGAGCGGCTCTCATCCATCAGTCCCAGCGCGAACTTGACCCGCAGGATACGCGTAACCGCGTCGTCAATGCGGGACATGGGCACTTTGCCTTCCTCCACAAGCTCCTTCAGGTCATTGAAAAAATCGCGATATCCGGAGGGCACCATGGCCATGTCCATGCCGGCGTTGATGGAGATCATGATCGATTTCTTGGCATTCTTGGGGTCGATCTGATAGATTGCGTTGTAGTCGGAAATCAAGAATCCCTCAAATCCCAATTCTTCCTTCAGTATTTCTGTGAGCAGCCGTTTGCTGGCAGAGCACCTGACACCATTCCATGTACTATAGGAGGGCATGATGCTGCCGACGCCCGCTTCGATGGCGGCAATATACCCCGGAAGATGGATGCGGCGCAAAGCGGCTTCATCCATTTCCGTGTCTCCCTGATCCAGCCACAAACGACCTTCCGGACCTGCTGGAAAACCGGGGCGGGGATCAGTTGTCGCGGTTGTGCCTCCGTCACCGACATAGTGCTTAGCGCAGGCCAGGACAGACAGGGGATTGGATAGATCCGATCCTTGAAGGCCAAGGACCGCGGCCTTACCGAGATACCGGACAATGGCCGGATCTTCCGAAAAACCCTCATAGGTTCGGCCCCATCGGATATCCTGGGGAACGGTTACACATGGTCCGAATGTCCATGGAATTCCTGTGGCACGCATTTCTTTGGCAGTAATGCGCCCGATTTCTTCCACTAGTTCCGCATCGCGGGTGCACCCGAGGGCAATATTGTGGGGGAACATGACAGCACCCAGAACGTTGCTATGGCCGTGAACGGCATCGATTCCATATAGAACAGGTATTTTTAGCCCTGTCTTCATCCCTTCTTCCTGGACTCTATCGTACAGGTCGGTCCAGGCCTCAAGGCTGTTCCCCTCAGCGGGATCCGAATTGCCTCCGCTGAGTACGGAACCGATAAAATACTTCTGCATGTCCCCGGGATTACTAAGCACCTGATCCTGTTCGGGCTGGGTCATCTGCCCGATTTTTTCTTCGAGCGTCATTTTCTCCAGCAGTTCCTTCACCTGGGGATCGAACGACGCCAGCCCTTTCGGAGACGACGTACAGGATGAAAAAATGAAAGAACATAGGACCAAAATGATTGTCGCAACACTCATGAAAGCCTTTTTCATTGCACTACCCCTCCGTATGATTGCTTGCGTTTCTCCCCTGTTCAATAGGATGCTTCGTTTCTTTCCAGTATTATTGTATGTTTTTCACACGCTTAGATAAACAGCCTAACAATGTCATCCTAAAAACTCAACATTTTCTCCGGGTGCGTCTATTCCGTTTGTCTTGACACAAAAATACGTGTTTCTACCCATATCGAAATCCGTAGAAATACCTATCATGAACCCAGTAAAATCAAACCATTAGCGGTCTTTTTCTTGACTTTTTTTTGATACTTCAATAGGTTTTGAGAATAGATAATTGAAGCTCTCCACGGCCCCGTTGAGCGGGATTTCCACTACGCTCCAACAAGCCTGCGGAGAATGCGCTCGCTGGGCATTTTCATGTTTTCTCCATTGATTCCGTAACTCCCTCTGTTTGTAGATTGAAAACGAGTCTATATACTCCATTCGGCCCGTCTTCGACCCTGATCTCAGACCGAAGGGAGCCCATGGCCGAGGGCAGGGCCCAAAGCGGCAAAAGATAGGGGGCGGCTAGCCAAACAATCGTTTGATCTCGCCAGGCTCCTCCCCTTGCGGAACTAAAGTCCCGACGGCCCTTCACCCGCGACTTAATTCCGCATTTGTTCAGCACAAGGAGTTATTTATGCCATACGAGATTACATACCTTGAAACTGAAGGCGGGGTCTACACTAAATACTACGGTATTGTTCCAAACTGGATAGAAACCTCACCTTCAGGAATCCTGAATAAAGTCCTTTAACGCATCGCAGAAAAAGAGGCAAATTCCCTCATTGGCTTTTACTCATATTCGGACATAGAATGAGCCCTTGGTCGACTTATTCAGGAAAAATATCAAAGAGCATAAAAGCCAGAATACAATTCTCTAGCTGAAAGGAGTGAACAATCATGGCCCTTGATTTTAATGTAGATGAAATATTCGAGATGGCGGAACAGATTGAAAGAAATGGAGCGCGATTCTATAGAAAGATCGCCGAAGGAAGCCCGAAGGGTGATGTTCGGAATCTGTTTCTTCAATTCGCTGAAATGGAAGAAGAGCACGAAAAGATCTTTATATCGATGAGAGCGGAGTTGTCGGATAAAGATAAGAAGTCAACGCTCTTCGATCCTGAAGGGGAGTCGGCCCAGTATCTTCGGGCTTTGGCTGACCTTCGAGTCTTTGATGGTAGTGCTGATGAGGATTTTGCCTTTTTCGAAAATCTGGCCGAGGAAGAAAAAATGAAACGGGCTTTTAGGGCGGCTATAGATCTTGAAAAGGAATCCATTGTCTTTTATCAGGGAATGAAGGAGTTTGTGCCGGAGAGTCTGGGAAAGGATAAAATTGACGATATCATCAAAGAAGAGATGCAGCATGTTAGGATTCTAAGCAATAAGCTCTTATCTAGCACTTGAACGAAAACAATGACTTTTCATCAAGTTCAAATTCTAAGAATCATTGCTGAGAGTCAGAAACGAGTGTGAGAGCGCAAGTGATTTGTGACAACAAGCAACTGAAGGACCTATTGGCGCCGCGTTCTGCGGCGCCAATAGAGAGTTGAGTCTTTGATCTCATTCGACCCGGCATGATGTCTAAAAAAAAATGATACCGGACCGTCCTGCTTTTCTTTATTCCTGTACGTCCAGTCCCCACTTTTTGAAATACTCTATGTAGAATGGGGGCTGTCGGAAATTGCCTTTCAGCTCGTGACCAAAACTGCGATAACCCATGCCCATATTCTCGTAATGGTACACACCGTCCATCAATTCTTTCATTCTGCCAGCCGGGACCGTGAAGACCATTTCATCATCGGTAGCTCCGGCTCTTTCGAAATCCCCCGGATCGGGCACGGTCACTTCGCAGTCTCCCGTCAAAAGGGAAGGCACGATAGAGTGCACGCAGGACCAGATCGGGTCGAGAGTGGAGGTGACACGGTACCCGTTCTTGAGCATCAGGGCGAATAACATGTGCCGCAGTTGCGTCGCGTTGCAGTAAATCATCGTCAAGTCCGGGGCGAAGTTGGCTTTATGAAGAGGCGCCAATACCATCCCGGCATACTTGCCGTATGGCAGAAGGGTGATTTCTTGGGTACGTCGCTTGGCGGCTTCCTTGTCTTGAACAAAAAAGGCGCTGCCTGATCCTTCCATGAAATCCTCAGGAGGCTCCACCAGCCCGTAACCGATGATCGGCTCGAAACACCAGTGATCCTCGATAAACATGGCTAGGGTTGTGCCTCGCCTGCGTACAATGCCAAACGCCTGACAGGCGGAATAGTGCTCTCCTAGGTCTTTTTTTGGTCTTACGGCGCCCTCCGGAATTTCGCTTTCATCCCTAAGCATTTTAATCGCGATCGGATATGTCCTTAGGACCAACATGTTTAAGAGATCCGATCCGTAGGTGTTCATCGTCTCCATAGGTGTCGCCTCCTTCTCTCTGGGTTTTTCGGATGCACGCGCTATTTTCGTAAGAACGGCCGTTCCTGCCACAGCAGCAGCCGTTCCTGTGAGAAAATTCCTTCGTGTCAAGCAATGGGCCGGCTCTTTGGAGCTCATGATTATACCCTCCTTTTTTAAGTCTATTGTGGATACCATAGTCTTATATCGAGCACCGGTCAAGTGCGGGATAATCCTTGCCTTGGAGGCCGCATATAAGTTCAAAGCCTCTGCGGTGAAAATCAGAAACTACTAATACGCTCACGAATTACGGAAGCATGATCTCTACTGAAACAGGAACGCTCATCCAGCGGCTCGCACCGAGCCACGAAAAGGGCGCTCAGACTCAATGCCCGCCGGTGGCCACGACCAGAAACTTGTCCGGTGCGGCCGCCACAGGCACTCCTCTTTCAATAACCTCGGGTTCCGCTAGTAGAGATTTTATATATTCACTGGGTTCTACAGGTCCGCCAAATTCACTTTTCAGAATCAAGTCTTTAAATTTATCTATGGGGATACGGGCAAGGTCCCAGAGTTCCTTTGCGTATCCTGACTTGGTTGCACCTCCCATTAAACCCGCGGTCACAATCTGCATTTCAGTGACTACCAGTGCCCCCGCGTACTGGGCTTCCCATGCCTCCCGGCTCCTAGGCCAGATATCCTTATTTGGAGCAACAGTTGCCGCGACATTGGCGATTGATCCAGTCATGCTCATATCCATTTGATCAATACCCAGTACTGTTACCAAGTTTGTATCCGAGGGATAGCCAAGTTGAACACTGACCGGGTCCCAACCTTCTCCCAACGACATGACACCTTCAGCTTCTGCTATGACAATACCTGCATAGGTTGCCGGATTGCCCGCCAGATTGGATGGCTTTATCCCCCGGCCGTTTCCAGGTATTATTGACATGGCAAGGTTAATTGCACGGCCGATCGCGCCGTTGGCCGGATACCCGCTATTCGGTCCAAAGACATTCGATGACGAGTTGATTCCTATTTCCTTTGCATAGGGACCGTTTACAATCACAAGTGGAGCTGTGGCTCTCTGTGTCTGCCAATAGCTGTCCCATTTCACTGAGGTGATGGCTTTTAGAGCTGCGATAATAACCGGCATATATGTTGGCCTGGCGCCTGCCATGGCCGATACGATGGCTATTTTCTCCACCGTGAATTCTGCATTAGAAGGCCCCCAGGTGCCGATGACTGTTGATGAAGAAATCGGTGTGCCTCCCAGCATTGCATCCACGCATTCACGCGTGGGCGGTACAAGGGGCAATCCATCACCCCAGCCCATTTTCAGGTAAGAGAGGTTAAATTGTTCCCGAGCTTCTTCATGGGTCGCGGCAGTGTAAGAAAACTCCTCTTCCATGGGAACCCATTTTTCACCTTTAACCATCATGTATTCAGGTTTCCACTCTGTAAGTCCTTTGACCAAAAACTGAAAGGCTTCAGGGGCCAGGGTTTTGATACCATCTGATGTAAAAGTATCGTATTCATTAAAGTTAATAGCCGGATAATCTATGTACCCCTTTGAAAGCACCACACCCATAAATCGTGCCTCATGGCGCTCATTGTAAAAAGCTACAGTAGGGATGCCATTTTCTTCAAGAGTGATGGCGATGGAACCCATCGCGGCGACACACCCTCATCACCCACCGAAGCCGGCCACCACGGCATTGGGTTGAGTCTTTACAATCGCGTCAACCACCTCATTCTCCGGCATGAACTTCATGGGTAAATCAGCATAGCGCACGATCTGGATATCTGTGTATTTTTCCTTGAGCATCTTTTCCAGCAAATCAAAGAGCTCCGCTCCCTTACCGGCGTACAGCTGGTCAGGCGTGGCCGTCAGCCACATGGCTATCTTTTTCCCTTCAAGAGTATCAAGCCGGGGAGACAGGATTTTATCTTTTTTGACATAACCTTGAGGATTCAATACGGTCAAAGTATAGCCGGAAGATGCTGCCGATTCTTTTTCATTGGCTGCTTCCCGCGAAGACGGTCTGTTGCATGCCGGAAGCATTGCCAGGATGGCTACCAGGGTAACAACGATCCATGTTCTCTTCATTCTCATATTCCCCTCCTTTCTTTGAGTTATCATGTCCTTTT
>JAFGFY010000132.1 GCA_016930795.1 Deltaproteobacteria bacterium | reverse complement strand
CTCTTTGGGGGCGGTTACGGGCTCAGGCGTCTTTTGGGTGGTGGAACTGAAAAGAGATCCCCATGCCCCCTTCGAATCTGTGCAGCAAGTACTTAATATTCAAGTTAATTCTGAGACACAACACTAGTTTTGTGATCTTCTCCCAACTCCCCTTCACTGTCCCACTTGAATAAAACGGAGGATGTGTGAAGCGGGGAAAGGGATTTAGGAATCAAATGGGGTGCAGACCGGCAAACCCCAGGCCCGCAGTCTCCTCGAACCCGCACATGACATTCATGGCGTGTACGGCCTGGCCGGCAGCTCCTTTCATCAGATTATCGATGGCAGACATCACGACTAGGCGGTTTCCATCCATTTCAAATCCGATGTCACAGTAATTGGTCCCGGAAAGGAGTTTGGGTTCAGGATAACGATAAATGCCCTGTTTTTCTTTGATGATTCGAATAAAGGGCTCATCCCCGTACACCTGTCGATAGGTCTTCCAAATATCCTTTTCAGCCACGCCTTCCTTGACAAAGAGGTGGGCAGTCACCAAAATGCCTCGGACCATTTCAATGCTGGTTGCTGAAAAATGAACAGGAGTCCCCAGTTCCTGCGCCATCTCAGCCGCGTGTCTATGCCCGGTTGGTTTGTAGGAACGGACACAGCCACTGCGTTCCGGATGATGAGAAGCCTCACTGGCTCGATTACCTCCTTCCGAAGAACCGCACTTGGCTTCAGCCACGACCGGATAGGCTGAATCCGCCAAGCCGGATTTGAAAAGGGGCCATAGTCCCAGGATGGTAGCCGTGGCATTGCAGCCGGCCCCGCTGATATACTTGGCTGTCTTCATCTCCTCACGATGAAGCTCGACATTTCCATAGACAAATTCGGGGAGTCTTTCCGGCAGAAGATGATCAGTTCCATACCAATGCTTATAGGTCTCAGGATCCTTCAGACGGAAATCGGCTGAAAGGTCCACAATCCGATCGGCCCTAACACTGAATTGATGGAACCGTTTCATGGCTTCGGTATGAGGCAGGGCCACAAAAATACAGTCCACCTCCTCCAATTCAGCAATCCTGGCAAAATTCATTTTCGTCTGTTTGCGCAGATTGGGATGTAAACGGGTCACTGGTTTCCCCGCGTTTCTCTCCGATGTACACTGATGGACCTCGACGTGTGGATGCTGAAGCAGGAGACGCAACAACTCTCCCCCTCCATACCCGGACGCCCCAACAATGCTGACCTTCATTTTCGCCCCGCTTCCAACACGTAATCGACAACCATGGAAGGAATATCCACCCCGGTTATATCGATACTGTTTCTGAATTCCATGGTGTAATTGACCTCGTTAACCGAATAGCCGTCCGGCGTTTCAAAAAGGTCGAGGGCCACTACCCCTCCTCCCACGGCATTGGCGGCCTGAACGGATATCCGGCTTATATCTTCATCAACATGACAGTTCTTTGCGGTGCCGCCACGGGCCGTGTTGGTGATCCAATGATCCGAAACTCTGTAAATGGCTGCAATACACCGGTCTCCGACAACAAAACTTCGGATGTCGCGTCCGCCTTTTTCAACATACGCCTGGATGTAGAAAATAGAGTGGTGATAACTGCCCAAAATCTGCTTGTGCTCCAGGATGGCCTCGGCTGCGTCCCGATCGTTCACCTTGGATATGAGCCGTCCCCACGATCCGGTAGTCGGCTTGATCACGCAGGGGTATCCCAGTTTATCCATAGCCTCCAAGGCGGACTCCGGTGTAAACGCCAGATAGCATGGTGGAGTCGGCACGCCGGCGCGAATGAGGGCCTGGGTGGTCAGAAATTTGCTGCCGCAAATGTCAGCAACATCCGGATGATTGACTGTAGGAATACCATGATCATGAAATACCCTCAAGGCATGTACGGCCCTGGAATGGTTCACGGATCTCTCTATAAGAACATCCAAGTCATAATCATCGGCATGAAGGTTAAAAGAACATTTCCGATCATCGATTCGAACAACCTCTACACCCCCTCGACGTCCAAATTCCTGTAGGAGGAGTTTCTCCTCCTTTCTGATAATTGAGTGCAGAAATCCGACTTTCATATGAACCTCCAATCATTTAAACCGGCTTTTTCTCCCTACAAGTTCACCCTAGCCCTGCTTCAATGTGATCGATAGGGTCAATTGTGAGAAGGGATTGCAGCCGGAAAAAAACGCTTAATCGAACAAACCCCACCTGTTCGGTTAAGCGTTTATAAAACCGTCTATTGTTAGGGTCATGTCTGCATCTGAAATCAATTGCTCTTATGGTGCAACTTGTTGATATGGCTGTTTTTATCCAGACCTACTCGCCCCAGTCCTCTTCTTCCGCGGGGGCTTCCTGGACACTATCTTTCCCGGTTACCTCCAGTTCGGAGCCGCAATCTTCACAGGAGATAATCTCTCCCTCTTCCGTATTAGGGGGTAGATCAAACTCATATCCGCAAACCGGACATTCCGCCATTTTCTCTCCTCCTTATTCTTATCGCGCCTCGTTGATTCAATATTCTCGACGGGCCGTTGATATGGATTTCTCTATATAACCTTTCAATAAAGCATTTGCAACCTCAGAAAAACATGAAAGTCGAGCATACGGATGCTCTCATATATTTACACCGGTCGCCGGGCATGATGCTGTATGTCCCGACATTTCCTTCGTTGACTATGAAGAGCGTGAAACTGCGGAAAAAGTTCTTTTCACGGCTGAGACAGGTGAAAACGTCATTCGAGTCCGTAAGAGAAAGACTTCCCTTTGGTATCTCAATGGGCAAACAGGAAAGTATTTACCATTATCTGTTTATTTGATATAATTAGGACTTTTAGAATGCCATATAAAATGGTCGAATATGTTCCGAAAGCCGTGTTTCCATAGGTAGCCACTGAGTAGAAACCCCGCAGCAGTCATGAAAGGAGGTTTCGGATGGTAGTTTTTGATGATCTGTCCAGGATCTTTGACCTGGACGACGCGCTTGAAAAAGTAGGGGGGGATAGGGAAATTCTTGAGGAGATTTTAGTGGTATTTTCTGAATCCTATCCAGACCAATTGAGTGAACTCAAGAAGGCGATTGACAAAGGCGATGCCCCAATCGTTGAACGGGCCGCTCATACAATAAAGGGCTCAGTGGGAATTTTCTCATCAAAAAAGGCCCTTGAAACAGCCTTTCGTTTGGAAACCATGGGACACGATGAGAACCTAGAAGATGCGGCGGCAATCTACTCCAAACTGGAACAAGAAGTCGAAGAATTGGAAGCGGCACTGAGGGCTACCCTTTCGGAGTCATAGAATGAATATTCTGATAGTTGAAGATGATCCGGTCTCCAGACGGCTGTTGGAGGTCACTCTAAGAAAATTCGGCTATGATGTTGTTGTGACAAGCAACGGCAACGAGGCATTGGAAGCCCTCCAAGGCCCCTCCGTTCCTAGTTTGGTTATTTCAGACTGGATGATGCCGGGTATGGACGGGCTTGAGCTGTGTCGGAATATTCGAGTTATGAAGAAATCCAGCTACACCTATTTCATCATCCTGACGGCAAAAGGTGGAAAGGAGGATGTCATCAAGGGACTGGACGCGGGCGCTGACGACTTCCTGACCAAACCCTTTAACTCGGAGGAATTAAAGTATCGAGTCAAAATCGGTGAAAGGATCATTAACCTTGAGCAAAGGATCCTGAAATTGGCCACCACCGATTCCTTGACCGGTGTTTTGAATAGAAGGGCGTTCATGGAAAGGATGAGTGAAGAGATCCAAAGGGCCAAACGTGAAAAATCTCCCATTTCACTCATTCTAATGGATATCGACCATTTCAAGAAGGTCAATGACACCTATGGACACCAGATCGGAGATCTTGTTCTTCAAAGGGTTACTGACCAGCTCATCGATAGATCACGGGCCTATGATTTTGTTGGACGATATGGTGGTGAGGAATTTGTCATATGCGTCCTCAGCATGGAGGATATAAACCCTTTTTCTATTGCGGAGAGAATGCGCAAGAACATCGAGGCCCAAACTATCGTGATTGATAAAAACAACCAGACTATCCGTATCACGGCGAGTTTCGGAGTGGGTACCTGCCGCCCGGAATCTGAAGACGGTCTGGATGACCTGATCAAACGGACGGATAAGGCATTATATGAAGCAAAAAACAGTGGGAGAAATCGCGTATGCCTTGCCCGAAAAGAATAGCAACACCTACCAGAGGCGCCCAAATATGGACTTTAGATTGACCCTATTGATTATTGGGTTCCCCTCAAAACCTTACACCTTATACCTTGCGCCTTGAGCCTTGCACCTTCAATATATTTACTCTCCACCAAACTCCTAGAGAGCGTCTTCGTCCTCTTCTCCTGTTCGGATGCGAACGGCCTTATCCAAGTGACGGATAAATATTTTGCCATCCCCTATTTGTCCTGTATACGCATTCTCTCTAATTGTCTCCACGATTCTGGGGACGATGTCCGTGGGTACAACGACTTCGATCTTGATCTTAGGAATAAAATCCACCACATATTCAGCCCCTCTGTAGACCTCTTTGTGCCCCCGCTGTCTCCCAAAACCCTTTACTTCACTAATCGTCATACCGCTGACACCCTGCTTTAAGATCGCCTCTTTCACTTCTTCCAGTTTAAAAGGTTTGATAATCGCCTCGATCTTCTTCATTGGCACCTTCCCTCAAAATTTTCGCATCAGCGTGATGGACATCATACGCCGGAATGTGGTGAACGATATGCTATTCCTGATACCTATTCTTGTCAATACCATTGAGGAGCCCTGATTCACCATCAAGGCATCATCTGCCATTCGACAGGCTCATGGCCCTGAGCAAGTCGAAGGGCTGCGTTGCCTTTCCATCCTCCGCAGTAGCCTGCTACGGAGGACGGGCGATCGCTCCTCTCGTTCGACCTTGAGGCGCTCGAAAGGCTTGCGGCGTATGACCTATACGCCTCAGTTGTCGCTCCTCGGCGCCTT
>JAFGFY010000131.1 GCA_016930795.1 Deltaproteobacteria bacterium | reverse complement strand
GTTGAGAGTATGTTGCGGGAACACCCGGACGATGCCGGGCTCTGGCTATACAGGGGGAATGCAGCACTTCAGGCAGGAGAACGGAAAGTGGCCCTTTCCAGCCTGGAAACGGCCATACGTCTTGGAGAGGATCAGACATCCAATCTACAGGTCTGTGCCGCACTGCACATGGAGCTGGGGAGCATCGAAAGGGCGGTCGATCTGCTGAAGTCCGGTTTTGCAGGGGGTATGGATTTTATGTTCATCGATCAAAGCATGGGTTGGCTGAAGCAGGAGAAAGAATGGGCTCTGCTCGAACAAGTCGTTCATTCGGCGCGTCAGAAATGGAACAGTCTGGACCAATTGGAGCGGAGCAAGGTCTTGATGAGAGAGGCGGATATCAGCATACACAAAGGCGATGAATCCGCCGCCCGTGATGCTTTGGAGAAGGCCATAACACTGGATCCGTCCAATGCCTACGCGCTGACGTCCCTGGCCGGCATTCACCGGAATGGCCGCAACTATAATCGTGCCGAATTGTTGTATCAGCGTGCGAGTGCCTATGATCTTTATCGTGAGAACGCGCTGGTCTCCCTCGCGCAACTGGCAGTGGACCAGGAAGATTTCGGCCGTGCACTGAAGATTCTACGTGATACTTTGAAAGAGTTTCCCCATCGAACCGACCTCAACCGTAACATCGAATCCTTGGAAAATCTGGTCCTTCTGCAGAATGGCAACTGATATAAAGAATGATAAAGGAGTCTCCATTCAGCCCTTTCACTTGAGTCTCACGATGTCAAGGAAGGACCGACATGGATCCCTTAAAAGGAGGTAGAAATGAAAGGAAAGCTTCTGTCATTGACCTGTCTGTTCGCGGTTACGGTCCTCATCACGTCAGGCGCTATCATGACGCCAGCCGTGTGTAATCCCGCTCCCTCGAAAGAGAAGCTGATTACCGTTATGAATCCGGCCATTACAGAAATGCCGGCCAAGCAGGTATCGTTGGCTCCCCGGCTGGACACGCTGCGGGGCAAGACCATCTACCTGGTGGACCTGAATTATGAGGGAATAAACGGCACTCCTGTGATGGGAGAAATTCAAGCCTGGTTTACGAAAAACATGCCGGATGTAAAGACCCTGCTTAAGCTCAAGAAAGGGAGTTACATTGCGGATGATCCCGCGTTATGGAAAGAGATCGCCGATAGCGGAGGAGACGGGGTCATCCTCGGCGTTGCCGGGTGATGGGGTTGCATCGCGGCCGTGAGTCGCTTTAGCGGAAACATTGAAAGAGAGTATGCCATCCCCACCGTGGCACTCTCCAATGAAAACATTGTCTCGTTTGGGATTGATACCCATGCCAAATACAGTACCGGCATGCCCCTGCGCTTCGTCGGCGTACCCTATCCCTTTACGGGCCTCAGTAAAGAACAACTGGAAATCTATGTCGAAGAAGGCAAGGATAAGGTCACCGGCAAACCCATCATGCAGGCGATCATTGACGCTTTGACCATCCCTATCAAGGAATCGGAAATACCGAAGCCCCTACCTGAACCGCGCTTCCTGCCCCCGGGCACGGAAGAGAATCTGCGGCGTCTTTTCAAAGACAAGGGGTGGACCGACTATAACCCAATCATACTCCCCACTGAAGAAAGGGTGATCGAGATACTCAAGGGCACAAGCCACGAGCCGAGCGAGTTGGTTAAAGAGGCGGCCGGCACCTTTGGAACAACCCGGCCGTTTACGGTGGAGAAGGTGGCTATCATTGCCGTCATGGCGGGGGCCAAACCCGAATACTTGCCCACCATTCTGGCGCTTTCCAGCCAGGTTCCCTACGTGGATTCCACCACTTCCAGCGCTCGTATGGTCCTGATCAACGGCCCCATACGCGAAGAAATCGGAGTGAATTCGGGTATCGGCGCGCTGGGTCCCAATGCTGAGGCCAATTCCGTCATCGGTCGCTCCATGGTCCTCATACACAAAATCATCCAGGGCTACCAGGAGGGTGTGAGTGGGTTCTCTTCTCTCAGTAACCCGTTGCTCTACAATAACCTCACTATAGGGGAGAACGAGGAAGCGCTTCCGGAAGGGTGGAAGCCTTTCCATGTGCAGATGGGCCATAAGCCTGAAGAGAGCACTCTTACCGTGTTCTTCGGTTGGAATTTTGTGAACTGTTCCGGGTCTGTCGTTGAACATTATGCCCCACAGCTTTTAATGAGGGATTTTACGCGGGTGCTGGCAGCGACCGGAGCAGCAACACTCATTATGGATCCATCCGTGGCGGATCTCTTGAGAAACTCACAGGGCTTTGAAACAAAAGAGGCATTTAGTGAGTGGCTTTCACAGAACGCGGAAGTCCCCGAGAAAATGTACTGGGCGAATTCCATTGTTTCCGGCATGAGGGGGCCCAGTGGAGACACCGGTTGGAGAAACAAATCCAATGATACATTGATCAAACACTTACCCAATCCGAATAGCATTCGGACGGTTGTTGTGGGAGGAGAAACGGCCAGTGTCTGGTTCATAACCGATTTTATGGCCGGCCGACCCGTATCCATCGATGCATGGAGATGAAGAAGATGGGGATGACAATGACATGCAGATAAAACCAAAAAACTTCATTGAAAGGAGGCCCATATGGTACGTCATCATTCACTGAAAGCCTTTATTGTGACAGTGTCGGCTGCAATTGCTTTGTGTTTTTCTGCGGATGTATTAGCTCAGGCCAAAAAGCCTATGTTCCCGCAGAGACCCACAGTCAATTCCCCGGAAGTGCTGTCGGATGGAAAGATCGCGTTTCGGATCCTGGCTCCGGAAGCCGTCAGTGTCGGATTACAGAGTTCAGATATGTTCGGAATGCAGCAAGAAAGTGTGTTGTTCACCAAAAACGACGACGGTGTATGGGAGGCTACTGTTGATCTAGTCGCGCCCGGAGCCTACCGGTACGTGTTCACCGTGGGCGGAGCGTCGGTTGTGGATCCGCACAATACGTCCATCAGCGAATCCAACGACAATGTTTGGAGCATGGTCTATGTTCCGGGTGCGGAATTTATGGAAATCAAGCAAATTCCTCACGGCGCTGTGGCGGAGGTATACTATTACTCAAAATCCCTGAAAAGACATCGCCGAATGCATGTATATACACCTCCCGCATATGAATTGAACAAAGAGAAATATCCTGTTTTTTACCTCTTACACGGCGCAATGGATTGTGATGACTCCTGGACGACGGTCGGCCGCGCCGGTTTCATTCTGGACAACTTGATCGCGGCGAAAAAGGCAAAACCCATGCTTGTGGTCATGCCGGCCGGACATACTTCCAAAGGTTTCCGTATGGGAGGCGGTATCGGACGGGCGGTGGATGAATTCTCCGAAGATTTTGTGAATGACATTATGCCCTATGTCGAAACTCACTATCGTGTACTCAAAGACCGGGAGAGTAGGGCTATAGCGGGATTATCCATGGGAGGAATGCAGACTTTAAACATAGCTATGTCGGATCTCGGGACGTTTTCCTACATCGGGGTTTTTAGCTCAGGCGTATTCCGCATGACTCCCGGAAGCCCGGAACAAGCCTCTTCACCCGATTGGGAACAAGAGCATCTTTCCATGCTTGATGATCAAGATCTCAAAACAGGGTTGAAATTATTCTGGTTCGCGACTGGTAGCGAAGACTTTCTGATAGAGACCACGAGGTCCACAGTGGATATGTTTAAGAAACACGGTTTCTCACCGGTCTACAAAGAAACAGGTGGAGGCCATACCTGGGCCAATTGGCGTGATTACCTCAATGAGTTCGCACCACAGTTGTTCCAATAGAACCCAAAGGCAGGGAATGCCGGACCTCTCCGCCTTCCCGGAATACTCTGGGGCGATTTGAGGATGTTTTATCCCTTATCACCCATGAAGACTGTCTTAGTTCCTCAGGAGGATCTGTGGGTACAGTAAGGTGGCATGTCATTCAACTCATCCACTTTACGTGTGAACCCACAGATTCTCATAAGGGGCCGCTATTTTTTCCCTTCATTTCAGATGTCCTGAAGAAATAACGGGTAAAGGTCCTCTCCGATACCCGCCTCATTAATCTGACCATGACAAAAACAACCAGCATGGCAAATAGAAAACGGAAAATAAGCACACCTGAAATATGACCCCCCAGAAGGAGCATCAACAGCGTATCTTCAATCATGCTGTGCATTAATCCCATAAAGGAGAGGGAGAAAAAAATGTCTTTTTTGGATAGTGCTCCTGATTTGGCTTCCCGAATAATCAAACCGCCTCCATAACCAATTCCCATTGTCATGCCGATGATAGTGATGGGAGCAGCGTCCTTGCTCATGCCCATCATTCGCAGGACTGGCTCCAGAATTCGGGTTAGCAGAGCTGTTATACGCAGCCATGCTAATAATCTAACGACAAAGAGAAGCGAAAGGATTATTCCATAGACCGATAATATTGTTTTGATCTGATCAACAGCCCATGTTTTCCAGGAGGGATCACTCACGCCCGGATTCCATAGGGCAACGTATTCCGTTTGTAGCAAGCCGCTCCTCAAATAGATTTGATTCAGTAACAATCCGACGAGCAAAGCTCCGAACACCCGAAGTAGAAACATGAAACGAAAACGGGGACCGGCTTTTTGCGCGATTCGCAACTCTATGGGAAGCGCGTGGGCCAGCAGCATCATGGTCGCAATAATGGTGACCTGGGCCACGGTAAGGTGTTCAACCGACGCGAGGGATGAAAAAACGATGATAGCCGCGTATAGATTGGTGATCATGGCCGTTGCCCAAACCAGACCCATACTTCCGGGCAGCCCGACGCACTCCATCACTGGCCCCAGACCCAGACCGATATATTTTATGATTCCCCAGTCATTCATCAGCTTAGTGGCAATGCTGATCGGGATAACGATCTTTACAAGTATAAGGGTCGTTTTCCACGCTTCAACGAGAAGAGGCTTTCCTTGCTCGTTTAAGGAATCAATGAGTCGTTTGAATTCCATCTACGATTACACTCCGAGGCGGCCGTACTTCCATAAATGAAAAGGCGTGAAGCCTGCATAGGGTCTGCAGTCTCCACGCCTTTTCAGTTTATCCGGATAGGGCAAACCGTCTAACCTAGCCGACCTTTTTTCTCAAGTGCGTCCGCGACTTTCCTGAGGTTCATCTTCTCAAGCGTATTGCGAGTTGGATAACCGTTTTGGGGATTGTATCCCTCAAACTTATAGAACCTCGTTTTAAAATCCTCAAATTTTTCTCGATCCAGCGTGCGACCCGCGCCTGTATCATATTTCCATTTGCCGTCTATATACATGGGCATATCCTCCCCGCGGGTCGGCTTGTCATAGACATAGTCCGGGAATACTTCCATGTCGCGATGCCTTCCCTGAAGCACCCAGATAGATCGATCCAGGGTATAGATCTTGTGCCCGATATCCATATAATCGACGAAAGTCAGGTTATTACCGGTCACGGCATTCCAGAATTTGGGTTCTGCCTCGGGTGTCGGACCGCGCCTGTCGGCCGTATTGTTGGTGATGCACATGGGCCATCGCCAGCCGCAGAATCCTCCGGAACCGACCCAGAATTTTTCATAATGTTTGATCCACGCGACCTGTTTGACCTTGGAGTCCGAATAGATGCCGGTCGGTCCATCGCTATGATCCACCATGAAAGGGTCCCCCTGGTAGGGCACCATCGCGTCCGTGTAAAGTTTCGCGGCCTCTTCGGCGGTAAGATATGGATCCCCGGACCAGGCCATCCAGTGGAGAGGATAGTTGGACATCATGTGCAGCATAAGGTCGCGCTCACCCAGAAGGGAGGCAAAACCCCATTCCGCCTCGACAACCGGATCGTAATGGACTGCGGTACCCCACCAGGCCAGACTCAGTTCACCGCTGTTTACATCCTCTTCATACCGACCGATTTTCTCCGCAAACCGGGCGCAACCTTCCGCCAGATCATCGCCGATTCCTTCGCGTGTGGCAATCTGCCTCATAAGAGCTTCCGCATAGGTAAAGGTCCCGGTTAAATCCAACGGTAGGTCCGTATCAAGCTGTTTTCCCTTTCCAAGGATACCTTTTTCATGAAGAGTTGCAACATAGCGCATGAGAGGCATCAACTGCCAGTGCCCCAGACCATACCTCTGCATCAGATCATTACCCTGTCGCGTGAATTTGACCGATCCATTCACATTGATGACCATGGTGCCCGCACAGACCGATTCATTGCTGTCACCGGTTGCCAGTCGCATTCGACATCCCCTGGGGCACGAAGCACAGGCGGCCGCGCGCGCCGGCGTCAGTGGAAGCTCGCGGTTGAGCACATTACCGCCGCTGGGACGTCCACTGATCAAAGCATAAGGACCTGCCTTACCGAATCTCTCGGCTTCGCGGGGATTGTCCACATTCCACTGGAATTTTCGGAACCAGAGCCTGGCATCCATAAATGCCTGGGGATCTGCAATCGGGACATCGCCGGATCCGATAAAGCTGATCGCCTTCAGGTTTTTGGATCCGAAGACGCCCCCAAAACCGCAAAGTGCGGCCTGGGATCCAGGACCATGTAGTAGAGCCCCCAATCGGCTCCTATTCTCTCCCGCTGGGCCACAACATACAACCGCAGGGACCTGGGTAGTATAGCAATTTTCGGACAGTGCCGCCCATTCGCCAAACTTAAACTTCTGATCAGGTATGACACGACGGCAAATCTCCTGCTGTGTATCCCATGTATCCATTCCCCATATTCCCTTGGCGCTTTCGATCTTAACCTTATCATTGATGACATTGATCCATACGGGCTCATCTGATGCCCCTTCGACCACGATGCCGTCCCAGCCGGCAAATTTCATCTGGGCGGTAAAACGTCCTCCAAAATTGCTGTGGCCGAACCATTCGATGGGATATAGCATCGGCCCGAGTCCCTGTACTTCACATCTGCCTGAACCCGGCATAAATGTGCCGGAAAAAGGAGACGCCATCATAATAATGAGGTTTCTGGGATCGAAGGCCTCAAATGGCAGTTGATCACCGACTAGATCGAAAAACACAGCCGATCCTATTCCATGGCCGCCGCCGAATTCTTCGTATTTCTCCGTGTCGATCCTGCTGACCGTCTTTGTGGTCAGGTTCACCCTTAGAATTTTACCGGTATATCCGCCTTTCATCATTCTTCACCTCCCTCGCCTCCAGGCCTGCTCGGCCATGCAAGACTGATCTTCGGCACCACCTCGCTGTCGTCCACCAAACCAAGATTTATCCAATGATCATTTCGAAGATTCACGTCATAACCCTCGGTCTCTTTCTGATCCGGCATATCGGACACAAATTTGATCGCCATCATCGGACAGGCTTCCACGCAGGCTTGCTTGCCGCCGGGCCCTCCCTTTTCATTCCAGTAGGGAGTGTCTATGCACAAATCGCATTTAGAGGATTTCCACTCACCGTTGATCTCGACCCAGACAGGTCGGTGGGGCTGCTGGGGACACATTTCAAGACAGGTCCCGCAGCCAATGCATTTATCGCTGTCGATTCTTCGAACATTACCGTTTTCAATATCAACGAAGGCGGCTCCAACCGGACAATTCTGCACGCAGACCGGTACCTTGCATTGCCGGCAGGGTGCTATCTTGATATCGTTAGGGAATTTAGCAAAGGAATCCTGAATGATCTGAATACGCGAGCGTGATAGATTCTGAACTCCATAATGGACAAGTGAACAGGCAAGCATGCATGTTGTGCAGCCCGTGCATTTCTTACTGTCAAAGACCAGATAACCTTTGGACGCGGGATAAGTCTTTTCCTCCCCGACAGACAACGGGTACGCGACCGCCTTTGACGGGATTGCAGCAATCACCGCGCCGGCCGCGACCGTCCCTCCTGTTAAGAGAAAATCCCGCCTTGATAAGTCCTTCTTGGCAGTAGCCTCTTTCTTTTCAGTCTTTTTATCGTCAAGCATAGAGTGGACTCCTATTGATTTGGGTTGATAAGATTTTGATTAAAATACCCTTTATTGAGAATAGATTGTATGGATTTGCGTGTTGTATGTCAATGAGAAATCGTCCCAAGATATTGTGGATACTTCGTGCAAATCCTAGGCAGCAAGCATGTCGTGGTTTTTTGATTTGCCTGGTTACAGGATTCATCATTCCGAGTACATACGAGGATGCCCTAATATCGTCTATAAGAAAAGCACACCATATACCCTGGTTCATCTTGATATCCCAATGAAACCAACAAAAATCCCGGAGGTTGCGTTCATAGCCGATCTTTGATAAAGAATTGCATAATGGACAATTTCTTAAAAGGGAGGGACCAATGACCGACAGAAAACAGATCAACCGACGTGATTTCTTTCAGAGTGTATCGGCTGGAGCGGCAGGAATGGCTTTTGCCAGTGTCCTGTCTACATTAAACGCGACCTTGGCGAGGGCTCAAAAACCGGACTATTACGATAAGATGGACATGAGTAAATTGGGGAATGTGGTGAGAGAACCCAATGTTGTCGAGTTTAAGCCTTGGCAATCAATACACGATACGATTACCTCTCCCATGATCACGGCATGGGGCTCTGGGGATATTCCCGAATCCAGGCTGGCGATAGGCTTTGCCTATATTACCGAGCCTGACACCTTGGGCGGTAATACTCATACGCACGAAGATCATGATCAGTGGATATTCCTCATTGGCGGTGATGGGAGAAATTTTCTCGAATTCGACGCAGATGCTGAAATGTTGCTGGGTGACAAGGTCAGAAAGGTCAACTATTCCTGCTATTTCTTTATTCCCAAAGGGACCCCTCACTGCCCATTAGTCATTAAACGCGTTGGCAAACCCATCGTATTTATTGATGCCAGGATTAATGAACAGGCCTCACCGAGGCCGGCCGTGAAGTAGTGTAGGGACCTGAGTACTATCCATGTGCTGTTCAGAATAATGAAAGAGGAGTATCAGGAGCAGGTCTTGGATCTGCTCCGATATCTAGCGGCATGACCTACTATCACTGGGCGTCAGATCCGGTAGAACTGCGCGGGATGAGCTATCCGCAAAAAGGACATCCAAAGCCGAATGGTCTCTGGTTTGATGTAAATGGAAGCTGGAAGCGGTGGTGTGAGGCTGTACATTTCCGCCTGGAAGATCTGCGCTGTTGCCATACAGTGACCATTCTCAATGCCTCGCGAATACTTTTTCTACAAAATGGGAGAGATATCGACGTATTTACGCGCCGATTCGGACACGATATATCCGGCCATATTCAGCCCCTGCAAAGCCCAGAAGATCTCGACGCGTTTACGCGCCGGTATGGGCGTGATCTATTCAGCGATATCCAGGGGCAATTCTCCAATTACATTATGTGGGAAGAGGTCGCGGAAAAACACACCGGTATTATTATTGATCCGTACTCCCGCGGGAGGAGCCAAACTTACCTCTGGTATAACGGCTGGAACTGTGCGGGCGGATGCATTTGGGATACAAGGGTGATCCGTTTGGGTAAACCCAGCAACATGAGATAGTTAGGGATGCGTCCGATCTCTCGAAGTCTGATGAAAGCCCATGGGGTTTTCATCAAGGTGAACTATCTGAAAAACAGCTCTTTTGATTGGATAGCTATCGATGTTTGTTTTGACAGCGCATTCTTAGAAAATCATTTTAGCACGGATTGATCAAAAACAGATCTTTTTCGGGTCATCCACCAGATCATGAAGGATGGTTATCAGGTCCTCAGGATCAAATGGTTTTCTTAATATCCCATTTACACAATATTCTTTTAGTTTTTCAAGTGTATCGGCTTCCTCATAAGCATAGGCGGTTACAATAATAGTGGGAAGGGCTATTCCCTTTTCTTTGAGTAAAAGGAATGTTTCCAGACCGTTAAGAATAGGCATGCGAAGATCAAGTATCAGGATGTCCACATGATTTTCCTCAAGATGTGAAATCGCTTCTTCACCATTCTTCGCTTTGTAGACGATAAAACCGGAGTGTTCCAGCACATCCTTAATGTTACTGAGAAAATCAGGATTATCATCAACTATGAGTATTCCGGCAGGTGTTACCTTTTTGACCATATTCAAGACTTCATTCATATTTAATGGCTTATGCAGGACCCCCCATGCTCCGTTCTCCATGGCCTGTTCAAGGAGTTCTTCCACGCTGAAACCGGTCATCATGATTACTCTGGCATCGGGTTTTACCTTTCTGATATCCAAAAAGCTTTCAACCCCATTCTTTCCAGGCAGTTTTACATCCATAAAAGTCAAGTCAAAATCGTTTTCCTTAAAACGTTTCAAGGCAGTTTCTCCGTCATATGCCAATTCACATTTGTGTCCCTCAAGTTCGAAAATATCTGCAAGACTCTCTGCGAAATCCACATCGTCATCAACTATAAAAATATTCAGATTACCCATAATTTTGCCTCCAACCGACACATATGTTTTTATGGCCTGTTGTTATCATCATGAGATCGGAATGCGTATTGTAACAAGAGCTCCTTTTCCCGGTTCACCATTCATATCCATATCCCAGCCATGCATTGCCAAAATCTGCTTCGTAATAGGTATTCCCAAGCCCACACCAAAGGTCTTTGTGCTGTAAAGTGGTTCAAAAAACTTACTTATATCCTTTTGATCAAAGCCGGTACCATTATCGGATATTTCAATTTTCATCCCACTTTCATCTCTTTTAGTAATCACTCTAACACAACCGGGTTGCAGTTTATCTGATTTTTCCTGAATGGATTGATATGCGTTTGTTAAAATATTGATTATGCAACGTCTAAAACGATCTCGGTCCACTTCAATGGAAACACCTGCATTCAATTCCTTCTCAAGAGTGATATCTATAGGAGGTTTCTCTTCTTCAAACAATTCATTTAACCAGTTGTCAATATCTGTACGCCTCAGGTTTAATGGTTGGGCCCTCGAGTAATCAAGCAGCTCTTCTATAATGATATCACAGCGCTGAACACTTCTTTCCGCCCTTTCCAGTGCCTTTTCCGTTTTTTCATCCTGACTTTTCAAACGCTTATTGACAGAGAATAGAGAGGATCTGATTGTCCCAAGTGGATTACGCAGTTCATGACTTACTGTGGCTGTCAATCTTCCAAGAGTAGCCATCTTCTCGCTTAAGATAAGTTCCTGTTGTGCTTCCTTTAGTCTTGCAGTACGTTCATTAACCAGATCTTCAAGATCTTTTCTGTAAGTTTCCAGTTCAGAATTCGTTCTGTCGCGCATGAGAGCATTCGCGAATATCTCTGCTACCAGTCGGAGTCTTCTCATTATTTCTTGTGTCCACTTCATTTCAGAGATTACAGTTGAAATAGACATAACGCCTAATAGTATGTCACCCGCTTTCAATGGGACCAGGAGCAATGATTTTGTTCCATCCTTTACCGACTCAAGCAATCCCTGCCTTATGTCTTCGGGGAAGGTATCGTAAGGACTTTCATATTGAATGATTTCACCTCTTTGTAGATACAAATGATATCCATATGTTTCCACAGGCTCTGGAGACAAAGGCCTGATTTCAGCCTCGACTTCAGGATTCGTATATGAAAAGATAAAATTAAGCTTGCTGAAATTATCCTGGTATTCACTTATTATGCATCTATCCACATTCAGGAGTTTTACAAAGCGCTCAAGCCAATGGTTGATCTCCTTACTAATATCATCCAATTTGACATTGATAAGGGTAGCGGAAAATTCCGACACAAATTTTTCAAATTCTAGCCTCTCCTCCAGTTCTCTTCTGGCTCTATTCAACTCTGTAACATCCCTTACAAAGCTGAAAAAAAAGCCTTCACTCTCCGAATATTGAGTATCCACCTCAACTTCGAAAATTCTACCGCTTTTGTGAATATGCCTGGTTAGATGATGATATAAACCACTCTCACTCTCCACTGTTAGAGCTATATCGTCATTTACTTTCTTCTCCGGATCTTCAGAGAAATCAATATCAGCTATTCTCATTTTTATAAGTTCATTATGACTGTACCCTGACATGCGGCAATACTCATCATTCACATCCAGGATATTTTGATTGTGATCTGATAACACAAATCCTACACTAGCGTTTTTTATGATCGATGTATACTTTTCTTCCAGCAGATGCCGACTCTTCATTTCTTCAAGAAGGGCTTCATGGGAACGTTTACGTAAGATTGCGTTTGCAACAATTTCACCCATTAGCTTAATTCGTCTGATAAGTTCATCATGCCATTCATGTTCTTTTCTGTAATCCGCGAATGTAAGATTTCCAATAACCTGATCTCCAGAAGTCAGAGGAACAATCACAACTGATTTTGTATGATGATATTCTATAAGTCCTCCTCGAAACAATGGTGGTAGATCCTCGGGTATTCTATCAGCTCGAATGATAACACCTTTTGCGAACTCTTTCATTATTTCGTCTGGAGGTCTGTGGTTCTCTACAAGTGGAGGAACGATAACATCGATATCCGGTTCAGTATAGCTTAATAGAATGTTTACTATCTGATTGCCATAGTCATATTCATGGAACATACCCCTGTCTACGTTAAGAAATTCGACAAACATTTTTAACCAGTTATTAAGTTCTTCATTGATATCATCCGGCTTTACATTTATGAGGGTAGCAGAAAAATGAGAAATCAATTCTTCGAATTTGAGTCGATCCTCCAAATCTCTCCGCGCTTTGTTCAACTCTGTAATATCTCTTATAAAGCTGAAAACAATCCCTTCATTTTTGATCAAGTTGGCGCTTATTAGAACATTAATAATTTTACCGTCTTTTCTTATATGATTTGTCTCATGATGAAAAGAACCTGTTTTATATATGCCCTGTAAGTCATTTTTTACTTTGCTAAAATTATGGGATACATCTAACTGGTATATCGTCATGCCAAGCAACTCAT
The DNA here is from genome assembly GCA_016930795.1 of Deltaproteobacteria bacterium. Taxonomy (GTDB): domain Bacteria; phylum Desulfobacterota; class DSM-4660; order Desulfatiglandales; family HGW-15; genus JAFGFY01. The sequence continues at coordinate 410 of JAFGFY010000131.1, read as the reverse complement.
CTCGGCTATATCCAGACATTTCAGAATATGTATCATTAACATCGATAATTTTTGCATTCAGATCAGAAATCATAAATCCCACATTAGCTGTCTTTATGATCGAAGTATATCTCTCTTCGAGCTTCTTTCGACGATCCATTTCCTCTAAAAGAGATTTATGAGAACGTATGCGGAGAATGGCATTGGCAATAATTTCACCAATCAGTTTAATCCGTTTGACAACATCATCAGGCCATTTGCGCTCTTCTCTGTAACTGGAAAAGGACATGATGCCTATTACTTTGTTGCCAATGGAAAGTGGAATAATAATAGTAGACTTGGTTTTATCCTTTTCTATTATACTTCCCAGAAAGGTTTGAGGGAGGTCATCAGGTATTTTTTCCGCCCTAATTATAGCGCCTTTCTCAAGT
>JAFGFY010000130.1 GCA_016930795.1 Deltaproteobacteria bacterium | reverse complement strand
TCCCCTGCTCAGTTATGGCGGGTCCTTTATCGTTTCCACACTGATTGGAGTCGGTCTTCTCCTGAATGTCAGCATGAGAAGGTATCTGTTTTGATTTCAAATTGCAGATCGCAGATTGCAGATTTTTCAATCTGAAATCTTAAATCTAAAATTTGAAATGAGAAGGGGTCAAAAATTCCCTTTCTATCATACTCCTCCCGTTATTGACAATTCTTGAATTGATATACGATATATACAAACTATACAATATTGGAGGTCAGTCCATGACAACCCAGATGATTATCCGAATAGACCCTGAAGTAAAGATTAGGCTCGGTAAGCTTGCCAGAATGGAAGGCAAGACGACAAGCCAGATGGTGAGGGAACTGATAGAAGACTATACCAGAGATAGGGATATTGGTACTTATATTGATGACCTTTGGGATAGAATTGGCGGGAAGTTGAAATCCAAGGGGGTACGACAACGGGATATCGATAAGGCTATTAAAGAGGTAAGAATAAGCCGAAGATGAAGGTTATAATGGAAACCAATATCTTTGTTTCCTCGTTTTTCGGAGGCAACCCCAGGAAGATCATTGATCTCTGGAAAAAGGGGAATATAAGCCTTTGCCTGTCAAAAGATATCCTTGAAGAGTATATAGATGTTTTGCAGAGGGTCGGATTAAAGGAAGAAGATGAGATTGAAGAACTCCTCTCTCTCTTTGCTAAGGGTGTCAATATTATTTTTACCACAAAGACACCAAAGATAAAGGTAATAAAAAATGATCCTGATGACGACAAATTTATAGAATGTGCAGTGGCTTTAAAAGCAGAAATCATCATTACTGGCGACAAGGCATTAAGGAAAATAGGGGAATACATGGGGATTGAGATATTGAGTCCTCAAGAGTTCTTAAAGACCTATAGACCTCACTGAAACAGTGGCGCAACTGGGCAGTGTGCAATTTTTAAAGGACTTTTCTGAAAATGCAGATGGCCGGGGAATTCAAACAAGATGACAAATAAGAATATCTCTCTTTAGATAAGAATAATAGGATGCTGCAGTTTCAGATGTAAGTATATAAAGGACCCTCTTAAAAATTAAAAATATTTGGAATGTTTGATTGCAAGACCTGGCCCGAAAGCCTCCTATATTTTGCGAATGACGAATCTGTCTTATGATCGGGCATTCGTTCGCCTTCTATCATGTTCTGCTTCTATAGACATAGTACTCTGTGAATCAGGCCTGTTCTGTTTTTCACGTTCGCCTTTTCAAATATGTTGCTCAAGTGGTTCTTTACCGTTCCCTCACTGATAAAAAGCCTTTCCGCAATCTCGGCATTTCTATAACCTCTCACGACATAGGAGACTATTTCTGTTTCTCTGTTGGTGAGATTGCAGTCATTCTTGATGGCATGATCGCTGATGCGCGGATGCAAAGGGATAATCTCCATGGTAATGAGAAAAAGAGGATAGTCGTAGTCGTTGATGCCTTTGTCTACAATTCTGGAACGGAAGAGACATTTCTCGAAAGGGGAAATCAGCATGACCCTTTCTCTCACTGGAGATGATTCGAGGCTGGCATCCTGATCCTTCTTAAGCCATTCCTCCATTCGTTGACAATCGCTCAGAACTGGCGGTGGAATCACCGATTCCGGAGTATGCCGTCCGATTTCCGAGATGGCATCCCTTCTTATTCCTTCACAAATCGTCACGGCCTTTCTATTCATGAAAAGTACTTTTCTTTTCAAATCGAGGGCTGCGAGTCCGACATCAGTACTATCGAGGATCATCTGGAAGAAACTCCTTCTCTTCTCGACTTCCTTGATTATCTGAACCCTGTCAAATGCAGCAGACATATGTGATGAGACAATATCTCCGAGAGCCAAGTCCTCTTCGATGAATCTCCTATTGGTGATTCTGTGGGTACAGATTACAGACGTAAGTTTGCCATTCAGTCGGATATAAACCACCATCTGGTGCCGGATTTTCTGCTGCTTGATAAAATCGTTGTAATACTCGGTCTTCTGGAACTCATGGAAAGGCAGAACCTGGTCCATGGAAATAGCGCATCCCCTGAAGGATCCCATATTGACGGGATCCAGAGGATTCAGTCTATAGTAATAGTTGGTGTATTGAGGGATCAAATGCCGTTGAATATTCAAATCGAGGGGATCGGTGATTCTATTGTTCTGACCCATCAGCCAAATGATGGTGCTGTCGGATCGAAATGTCCTGCGTATCAGGTCGAGGGTTTGAGAGAGTAATGATCCCATGTCCTTCGCACTGCCTGCGATTCGGGTAAAAGTCATCAAATCAGGAATGCAACTTGTAAGTAGCTTTGCCAATTCCATTCCCTCCGTCACCTCAAGCATCGTGCATCATGCTTAAGCCGCATTATAGTCAGAAGACTTGCAAAAATCAATCACCGCTGTGAAGAGAAGTCGGCGTGGCGGTTCCAAACCCAGCAGGGTTCATGGGGGGACATAGAATTTAGCGAAAAATGTTACTTTCGTCATATTGACAGTGAATTCATGCTTGGCAATAATGATCCACAAACTAAGGCACGGAGATGAAAGGAGGTAAGAAGATGGGAGAATATACAGGGGGAGAAATCCTGGCAAAGGCCCTCAAAAGAGAAGGGGTACGATACGTTTTTGGTATCAGCGGGCATGGCATTATAGCGTTGTTGGAAGCGTTACGCAAAGAGGACGGGATTGATTTCTTTTCCACCAGGCATGAGGAGAATGCGGCCCACATGGCGGATGGCTGGGCAAGGAGCACGGGTAGGATCGGAGTGTGTTGTTCAACTGTGGGTTCTGGAGTGGCCAACCTGGCCAGCGGGCTGTACGAAGCCTATGCCGACAGCTCACCGGTTCTGGCTGTCACCGCCAGCGCGCAAAGCGCCATCAGTTATCCGTTTGTGGGTGCCCTCGAGGACCTGGACAGCCTGTCTCTCTACCGTCCCATTACCAAGTGGAATGCAGCGGTTCATCAGTGGTCAAGAATTCCCGAACTGGTCCAAAAAGCTTTCCGGGAGGCATTAACCGGAAGACCGGGTCCAGTGCATTTGGACATACCTTTGGATATTCTGTTTCAGAAGGAAGAGGCCGCGGAACTGGCAGTCCCCGAGAGATATCGTCCCTCGGGTCGATTGAGAGGGGATCAGGGACTGACGGACAAGGCAGCTCGATTGCTCCTCGAAGCTGAAAGGCCTCTTCTGGTGGCCGGGGGCGGTGTGATTGCCTCGGAGGCATGGAAGGAGTTTCAAAGCCTGGCAGACTGCCTTGGTGCGGCTGCTACATGCACCCCCATGGGTTCAGGCAGCGTTTCCTCGCATCATAGCCGTTTTTTCGGCGATGGGGGGTGGCTTGGCGGGAACGCCGTGATGCGGGCTCTCCAGGAGGCTGATGTCATTTTGGCGGTGGGCTGTCAGTTCACATCTTGGCTTGGACTGGGGAAGCCTCCTGTCATGCAGCCCCGACCCCAGCAGAAGATCATTCATATTGACATTGATCCGACCCAACTTGGCAAAAAGGTTCCCATTGACATCGGCATTGCCGGGGATGCGAAGGCCGTTCTGGCCGATCTGCTCCTTGCCGTAAACGAATATGGGGGGAAGCGCAGGACGGACGGGGCGTGGGTCAAAGGGCTTGTGGAGACATACCGAGATTACCTGAAGAGCCTGGAAGGAATGCTTGGGGGAGAGGCTGGCCCGATAACCATGGGGAGACTCGCAAAGGAGGTGGGCGAATATCTGGCCAATAAGGAGGCCATGGTGACCATCGATGGTGGCATGGTTTTTCACTGGGCCTTCACGTACCTCCACGCCTATGGTCCCCGGTGCAGATTCTTTTTTGCGGGCGGGGGCCACCTGGGTTGCGGGCACCCCTATGCCAATGCCATCAAACTTGCCTTTCCAGACCGTCCTGTGGTGAATTTCTGCGGAGATGGTGCCTTTGGGCTAACCCTGCAGGAATTGGACACGGCCGTACGACACAAGTTGCCCGTGGTCCATGTGGTCAACAATGACGGCGGTTGGGGAATGTGCAAGGCAGGGGCATGGGCCCTATATGGAGAAAAAGCCAATGACGGAATCGATCAGGATTTTTCTCCAGCAGATTATGCGGAGATCGCAAAGGGTTTTGGTTGCTATGGAGAGCGGGTAATAAACCCGCGCTACATCAAGCCTGCGCTTGAGAGGGCTTTCAAATCGGGTAAGCCGGGCGTCTTGAATGTAGCAACCCAGCTGGTCCCGCATCCCATGTTCGGTGTGATGGCACAGGTGGTCTTTCAAGGCGTTCCCCTTTCCATGCCGGGCGGACCGCCACCTGAGGTATAGAGGCTGAGAGCATGTAAGAAGCCTTTG
>JAFGFY010000129.1 GCA_016930795.1 Deltaproteobacteria bacterium | reverse complement strand
ATCGATAACGGTTTTGGCGCGGCCTACGCGGCGAGCGTGATAAACCGGAAGAGAAGCAATGATTAGTGATTGATTATATGGACACCATGTCATTTGTCATAACCAAAGATTTCCCCCGTTTCATCAAGTCCTGACTTTAATCTGATAAATTTTTGTGGAATAAAATCTACCGCTTACAATAAAAAAACATTTTTTATCAAAACTACGAAGATTTTCGTTGACAACTACGAAATAGTTCGTATATGCTTTGATCAAAGCTATAAGTCTAGGTCTGGAAGCAACTGTTTTATGTGCCGAGCATGAAGTTGTGACTCGAAACATGATGAAACGAGGATAAGGAGTGAATATGAAAAAAGAGACACCCATACCGACGGAGTCGGAGCTTGCGATCCTGAATGTATTATGGGCGGTCGGCCCCAGTACGGTACGAGAGGTACAGAACATCCTTAACCGAACACGAAACACCGGCTACACGACCGTATTAAAACTTTTGCAGATTATGACTCAGAAAAAACTGGTCAGGCGTGATGAGTCAAACCATGCGCATGTTTACATGTCGAATTGCTCAAAACAACAAACCCAAAGGTACCTGGTGGATGACTTGCTGAAAAGGGCGTTCGGTGGATCACCGGTGCAACTGGCAAATATGCTATTCGATGAAGAAAAGCTCAGCAAAACCGAATTTGAAAAGCTTCGCAATGAAATCATCGAACTCAAAAAAAGGGAGGGCGATAATGGAGATGACAGGGTTGAGTAACTCAATCATCGAGTATCTCTTATTAACATCCATTCTGGTGTTCATACTGGGTATGCTGAGTTCCCTTGTTTTGCGGGTTCTAAAAATCCAGGGTAAGCCAAAGCTATGGATATACGCGCTGCTCGTCATCATGCCCTTTGTATACCCGATCCAAAACTTGTTTCCTGACCCGATTAAAATCTCTATACCACTAAAAACATTGCAGCTGTTTAATTTTCTTCCATTTGAACAAACCGCTTTTGAAAAAGCTTCTTCAAATGATGGGTTTTTTCTAACCGCAAACACGACTTCCACTTATCAGGATGAGGGTAAGGAAGCGATGTTCATCCAACATGAGACATTAAACAATCATTCCACAATCCGCCCTATGGGAATGGTATCAAAATTCTCTATCGACTGGAAGTTGATGGCCACACTGGTGTGGCTTCTAATCTTTCTTTACTTCCTAGCACGATTAGTCAGCATGATCTACAATACAAACCGGTTCTCTAAACTTCCAGATCCGGTTACAAACCCGCAAGTCTTGAAATTACTGCATCAATGTACCATCGATACCGGGCTGCGTCGAGCACCGCGCTTGTTGACGTTGGATCGATTACCTGCACCAATGGTCATGGGTTATATCAAACCCAGAATTCTCCTTCCCAAACATCTGTTAAAGCCTGAATTTCGAGAGGGATTGCGATTTACACTGCTTCACGAGCTGAAACATGTGCATCAACACCATAACTGGTGGCTGTTGATAGAGTCAATCATAGGCGCAGCCTATTTCTTTCATCCGGTTATTCTTTGGGCGAAAAGAAGAATACACGAAGAACTGGAGTATATTTGCGATAGTCACGTTGTTCATATCACCAACAAATCCATCTCCTATGCTGATTTCTTGCTTCACGAAATCTGGCAACAGAGATGTGAAAGGGATCTTGTACTGGCTCTGCCGTTCATCTCCGGCATGGCGAAAACAAGAAACCGTGTTCGCTCCATTCTTGAAAACACCCGGCCGACCCTATTTGCTCAAATTCGCGGAAAGATCGCCCTATGCTTGATCTCTTTGTCTTTTGTGTCACTTCTATTGTGCAAAGTGGCCCCTTCCGCTCAGGATATAGAGCAGACACCGCATATGCTAGCTGCGGCAATAACGGATAGTCAGGATAATACTTCTTTTTTGGCCAGAACGGTTGAAATGGAAAAAGAAGCCCCGAAAGTATTGAAGCGTTCGGAAATATTCCACAAAGGAGATTCTTCATTCAGGCTGTCGGCAGAGCAACCTTCTCTCGATGATAAGGCGATTATTTTGCACACAGCGGCGTCCAGCGTAAGGGCTGACACCCACAAAAATGATGTTCTGAAAACACTCCAGGAGGAACCGAGGGAACAGTCATTATTGGAAAGGAAAAGCCCTGCCATTCTCATGGAAGAAAACAGAACTCAGACAAGAAAGATTTCTGATACACAACCCATATCTGATCCTATACATTCAGTCTCCAAACCCGTCTCAAGCATTGACGCGATAGATATCATTGTGTTAGCACAAAACAAATCCTTAATGACATATTCCTCAGATTCGGCCGCGGTCTCGGAAGACAAGGGCACAGAGTTGAACCCCGAGAATGCTATCTTCTACGTCCAACAAGGGACTGAATATTATAAGCAAGGATGGTTTGGTAAGGCCGTCGCTGATTACAGTAAGGCTATAGAGGTCAATCCTAGGCTTGCTGTCGCCTACAACAACCGGGGTTGCGCATATTCTAAACAAGGCCAAATGGATAAGGCCATTTCTGATTTCAACAAGGCTATAGATATAGACCCTAGGCTTGCTGTCGCCTACAACAACCGGGGGTTTAACTATTTAAAACGATTTCAGCATAATCATGCTATCTCTGATTTGAGTAAGGCCATAGCGCTGGACCAAGTAAGTGCTGACACCTACTACACGCGGGGCCTTATATATTTTGAAATAGGCCAAATGGATAAGGCCATCTCTGATTTCAACAAGGCTATAGGACTGGACTCCGAGTATATCACGAAAATGCCCGAGGGTGTGACCCCTGCTCGTGAACAAGAGAATATGGATTACTCTTCTTATGTCGCGGAGAGCCTGAAGTGGCACCATGGGTCTCTTCCGTTACATTATTGGGATATGGCGAGGACGCAGAAGGCCGATAATAAAATAGTAAAACCGTACCAAATTAAGAAAAAGTCTATTTAGGTAAAGAATGGGCTTCGAGAGATAATGTGTTAATTAAAGGAGAAAGCATCATCGGATAACCTGAATCAAGATACGGGATTCAACCCTTTTAAATTCCCCGTTTGGCGATAGAGCCGGCTTACGATGTCTTGCGGTGTGTTTGGTCTCTTTTCAGTGCTGTTAATAATGAGCAAATTCTAACGGGACACTATCAGAATTCGGAAGAGATGTTTGATAATTTTGGGATGTCCAAATTTACATAGTGACCATATGTATAATACTAACAAAAAGGAGGTGGAGAAATGAAAAGGATAATAAAAGCATCCTCGATTTTTCTGCTTATTATCATGGTCGTGTCATGTGTTACAACACCGTATGTCATACCTGAAAAATACAACCTCGATGATGAACTTGAAGCTGTAGACCGAATATATGCACCCAGTATATCAAGTTGGAAAAAGGTCGATAATCATTCAATTATCCTCAGAGCCAATGTAACCGACTATTATCTGCTCGTGTTAAGTCGACCGATGTATAAAAGGATCACAGGTTTTTCTATAGGAATTTCAAGCACGGGTTCTCTTATTACCCCCGGGTTTGATAGGATTTTCGTGGGAAACCCTTCGGGTACAGACGATTATTTTATAGAAAAAATATACAAACTCAAGGGAAAGGAACAGGCAAGAGAAATCAGAGAACGACTTCGTCAGAGTTAATGGAGGAGAAATATGAGAACACACAGGCTTTTATTTTTTTCTTTTCTATTCTGTTTTGTTTTTCCAATATTGTCTTATGCTGATCAGATTGAAGATGCTAGAGCAGCGCTTCAAAATGAAGAATTTACAAAGGCATACGAATTACTAAGTACTTTAGCTGAAGCGGATGATGCAGAGGCGCAGTTCCTTCTGGGCTCTCTGTATATCAATGGACAGGGAGTCGAAAAGGATGACACGAAAGGTTTGTCATGGATAATGAAGTCCGCGCGTCAGGGATATGATCAAGCAAGGTTACGTGCTTTCAGTATATATTTTGAGCTGGCGGGCCGGGGTGATGCGAGCGCGATGTATAATTTGGGATATATGTGCCTGCACGGCTGGGGAGGAGAACAGGATCCTGATATCGGTATAGGATGGCTGGAAAGTGCCGCGAAAAACGGCCATGACCATTCAGCAAAAGTGCTTTCAGGGATATATGCAGAGGGAAAGTTCGGGATAAGCCCTGATGAAGACAAGGCATCCTATTGGAGTAATCTGCCTGCAGAATTTGCTGCCGGTATTGATGGAACCTATAGTAGAGAAGCACTAACTCAGGGCGATCCAGCCACGGAACCCACCTTTGATAGTGACGCACGGGAATATATCCTGGAAGACATCATAATCGAAGGTAAAAGAGTTTTGCATTCACTGAAAATGGAAATGATCAGAATAGAAGACCTCAAGTTTGAAATATTTAATTCTCTTAACAGTACGAACGATTTCGATATTACGTGTGAAATACGTGAACTTACGGGATCCATAATTCCAAGGCGAGTGTGCGAGGCAGGTTATATGAAGAAAGCACGCGTGGAAGACATGCAAATCTTCCTAGATGGATTCATGGACGCATACGTGCAAGACCCGGGCTTCCCAACGAGGTTTCAGCCCCTCTTTCCCCGATCGGACGACCTACTGATTGGGGAATTCGCTCAGAAAGCCGAAGCCTTGAAAAAGGAAATGATAGAACTGGGTAGCAAGCATCCATTGTTGGGTAAAGTGATGATGTATGAATATGAACTTAAACAACGATATATTGTAGAGCATAGGGAGAAATTTAAAGACAGTATGATGATCGGTCATCCTGAGCCCGAAGAATATTTTGGGGATGAACTGAAATTTTTAAACATTTTTTATCTCGCGTATTATAGTGGAATGATAGAAGAAGAAATATGGCATTACTGGGACGAAAGGTTTAGATCGGTCATTCATCAAGAGCCATACCGATCGATATGGCTGTCATCCAACACCGAGACCTACGCGGATTTATTTGTATCGTATGTTAATAGAATCCTATCAGGGGTGTAGAAGCGTCATCTTTACACTGAAATAGCATGAGATTGATACTCATGAGAGTGTAGACTAGATTCAGTAGTCATAACAAAATCCGGCACCTCAAAACTATAGACTCGACTACGTCGTAGAAACTTGAGATATCGTCTTAATGAAGCATTGCCGTGTTTTAGGACCCATATATTCAAACAGAAAAAATCGCGAGGGAGGAAGCTAAAATGATATTCCGCGCAAAAAGATCTCTGAGTATTCGAAAGATGACTATTCACTGTTCCCAAAAGATAACGGTTTTTGTATTCATGTTTATATTTTTGCAATCCGGATCATTCATGGGAAGTGAGGCGGTTGCCGATTCGACATCCGGGCTGCCAGGGATTACAGATAGCGACATGGGTGAAAAGAAGGCGGATTTTCTTTTAGGAAAGCCCAAGCGATTTTTTGGATTACATACGGGTATTTTTTTTCCACAAGCGGACAGCGATATATTCGATATGGTTACGGGGGAGCTGACCCTCGAAAAGAGCGATTTCCGTGCATGGGATTTCGGCCTTGACCTCGGCTTCGACCTGCACGAAAAGGTCGATTTGGTTTTTCATTACGATTACTCAGAACAATCTAAAGATTCCGAATTTCGGGACTTTGTCGATGAACAAGACCTGCCGATCACGCAAAATACAAGTCTATCTCTAAAATCAATAACGGCTGGAATCAAATATTCACTCAAACCACCGGGTCGTCAGCTGGGAGAATACGCCTGGCTGCCTTCCCGTATCGTGCCGTTTGTCGAGGGCGGTGTAGGCTTCTTATACAATTCTTTTAAGCAAAGCGGCGATTTTGTGGACAGCGAAACGTTAGAGATATTTCGAGCTTACTTGAAATCTTCCGGTTGGACGGAGACCTTATACCTGGGCGGTGGCACAGACATTTATCTATTAAAGAATATGTACTTGACTCTAGATCTCCGATATTCATGGGCAAGTGATGGGTTGGATGAGGATTTTTTGGGCTTCGATGACATAGATTTGGACGGCCTTCGTGTAACCGCCGGTATATGCTGGCACTTTTAGGGAGGTGATAGCATGCGAGTTAAATCTGAATGCTTATTCTCGGTAGTGTGCGCAGAGCTCTTCATTCAAAATAATGGACTACGCGCGGCTCCTGTTTATAAGAGCATCCGTGATCTGCTGTTTCTCTGTATTGCGCTTGTTTTTTCTCTGCCTTTGTCTTCAGGGACTTGGGCATCTGAGCAGCAGGATATCCAAAGCTACGAAAATCTTGATGCCCGGTGGGAACCCTGGATCGGATCCTGGCGCTTGGTTTCAAACACGATCAACACCGTAGGGACCGTTTTGAAAGAAGAATATCTGTTGACCATACGCCCTGATGAAAAGGGAAAGTTCGTGACCATGGAGAGTTCCAGAGACAAAACGGTTATGTTTGAGGAAAAAATCGAGGCAGACGGCGTGCGCCATCCACTGGATAAGGACGGATGTACAGGATGGTATTCATATTCTTGGTCAAAAAATGGAAAACGTCTGCTATTTAAGGGCGAATCAAGTTGCTCCGAAAATCTTTCACAGAGCATCTCCGGTATCTTAATCATTGACACGATTGGAGATTGTGTGGATATCAAATTGCTGAAAAGCGGAGAAGAAAAAGCCATTACGATCCGCAGGTACCGGAGTCTAGAAAATGGTCTCGTTGCTCCCGCCCCAAAAATGCCAACCAAGGCCTTTGTCGCCCGGATGTCTGCCGGCTCAAAATTTTCGATTGATGAAGTCATCGAACTCAGCGGCAAAGTCGAACCGGAAGTCCTCGAAGCCGCTCTGGTAGAGATGCACGGTTCCTTCCCGGTCAATTCAAAACAGCTTGTGCGTCTCTCAGATGCCAAAGTCCCTTCACAGATAGTGGATCTTGTGGTGGCGCTTTCATTTCCGGAAAAATTTACAGTGGAACGAGCGGCCCTATCCTGGGTCAAAACGGCATCTGATCTTTATGCGCCCTATTACCACTGGCCAATGAGCCCTTGGTATTGGACATCATCTGTCTACCCGCTCTACGGCTACCAGTACTGGGGTTGGGATTGGTATCAACAGTATGGATGGTATTATTACCCATACAGCTATATTTATTATTCCCCCCATGGCGGAGGATCCGGCATCGACAGCACCGACAGCAGTGGTAGGCTGGTAGCAGGACAAGGATACACCAGAGTCTATCCCGGCGATTCCGTTCCGCAGAGACGATATGCTCATCCTCGCAATGCCCATGCGACAAAGGAGACGGCTGTATCATCGTCTGCACCTTCAGGTGGGACCTCAAGCGGGGCTTCAAGTGGAGCTCCTGCTGGAGCTGGCGCCTACAGCGCTCCCAGCGCGTCGCCCGATGGGTACAGCAGCGGCGGCTACAGTACCGGATCGGCCCAACCACACTAGGGAGATTGAATCGTGTAGTACAGTACTATATTGGGATCAAACCTTCATCTTGCTAAATCGCAAAGATCCCGATCTATTTTACCGAGTTACACTTTCAACTCACAATCTACCTTCAATTCTATGAAAGTTGATTTCTTGCTTGACTAACAGCACCTATTTCGGAAATGGAAACGCTGTATGCTGTAGTCTTTAAGCCCTGGTGGTCTTGATGGCGCCCTGGCTTTCCTATCTCAAGGACCTAAATACAGGTATAGAGACACAATCCTATTTACATTTCACCTCGTGATGATTAAATTAGATAAAAATATCAAAACTTGGGAGGATGACCTATGAAAAATGAATTTACCAGACGTGAGGTCCTGGGAGTCGGACTAGGCGCGGCAGTGCTGGCAACGGCTGGTGCGGCCGTTTCTACCGCTTCAGCAGCGCAATCAGAAAAAAAAGATTCTTCTGAATTAAGTGACTTGAATCGATTCGGTGATGAACTGGAAACATCTCTAGTCCTGAGAACTTCGCCTATCGCGGTCAAGATGCTTGAAAAAGAGGAAGATATCCCCAAAGGGGCTTTTCGGCCTAAGAGGGACGGAGGATATCATATCGCACAATGTCAGGCGTTTGGTATGTCTCGACGTGAAGGAAAGACCGTGGCCATGTTAAAGGAAGACCACTGGTGTCCGACAGCCCTCATGGCTTATGGAATGGTCGAAAAACCGGCTTCTATGGGAGCTTGGGCGGAATCCTTTATGAGCTTTGAGACGGGGAAATATATCGGGATACTCACAGCGCCCCTTAAGAGCGCCACATTTATGCCCGATGTCACCCTCGTCTATTTGAATCCGGCCCAGCTAAGGGGTGTACTGCTGCCTATCATGTTTGGCGGTCAGCCGTCTCAGGTGACGACCCATCTTATGCTCCCTTCTTGCGGGCATGCGGTCGTGGACCCCATTAAGACCGGAAATTACTGTGTCGTACTTCCTGATCCGGGCGAATACCAGAGGGCATTGGCAGCAGAAGAGGAGATGATATTGGCCATTCCTCAACAGAAGATGGAGGGGTTTATGACCGGCTTAAAAAGAGGGGGAAAAATGTATTCCCATCGAGAGCAATATATGTCAATGCACCCGGATTTTGAACAACCACAATTCTACAAGGATATGTTTAAGGACTGGGGACTGGACTCAGAATAAGGACGCATTCGTTGAAAATGCATAGCGAGCACATTCCCCGCGGCTTGTCCATCCTTGTAGTCACGCCTTGGCGTGACGGAGGACGGGCCGCGGGGAGCTTCAATTCATCTATTTGAAACTTGATTATTTGGTTAGCTTTCACTTTGATGACTTTGTTGCCGTCTTTTGATTGTCACCCTATAGAGTGCACGAAGCGCGAACAGAATAGGACGAGGCACTAAGAGTATCGGCAAGACATATATCCAAAAAGCCGGCAGGCGACCAAAGTGACTGTATATCAACCATGCGATTTCACGTACAGGGCTGTCCGTTTGATTCAACTTGACGCCGATAACCCTGTTTCGGATGTGCATTTTGATGACTTGTGACATCCATATTTTATACAAATGACTTTTATTAGAAAAAATCCCCGAAGCGATCTGATTGTAGCCGACAACATCGAACTTGAGTCTGTCCGCTTGTCCGAGTATCTCCAAGAACCCATCGTTGTTACTTCTGTATTCCCAACATCGCTGATGAATATATAGCAAGCTTGGATTACGCTGCAGCATCAAAAGAAACACTGCGAGGTGAATATAATGTGATCCATTGTATTGGCTTAGGTCGTGACAGGACACGATCTCGTTCCATCTTGAACGGTTGAATACATTATCACCCAAGAAACCGAATGAGTCGCCGAAGTATAACAAAATATCCTCTAAATTATCAAATAATTGATTATTTTGGAGTGTACCTTTTTTAAGCCCTTTACTTACCCTGTGATACACTCTTTTTCTTAATTGGCTGTCATATTGCCATCCATTAACATTGAACAAGGGTGAATCTTTGTACTCTTTGGTAAGCCGGGTGATTAATTCAATGGCACCTTGTTCTACTTTGTCATCATTTCCCATCAGCCAGCAGTAGTCCCCATGTGAAATGGAAACAGTCTTTAATATATTGTTGTCTATTCCTGCGTTTTCGGGGAAGCGGTAGTATACGATGTAGGGATACTTTTTCTGATATTCATTGATAAAGGATGGAGTATCATCAGTTGACGCGTCATCGCCCACGCAGATTTCCACGGGAGCAAGAGAATCGACTTGGTCAATGATTGAATCCAGAAGCTCCTTCAAACATTCACGCCTGTTATATGTGGGAATGCAGATGGATAGATCATACTTCATAGCATCCTCGTCAATCTCCATTCTTCAAGGAGAAAGGGATCCTGCCTCTATATCAACTTCGGGCGACCGATAGTTTTTAACGAGTCGCCTTTGAGTCCAGGGTAATCTTAGCATTCTCTTCTGCTTAAAAATGGTGGAGTTAAAAGCCTAGGCGTGATGTTCTCCCAATAAGTGGGGTGATCAAATCGTCGTTAGGCGCGATACCCTCCCTTACACTGCGAATGATCTTGGAGTTCCACCCTCCGTAGCAAGGCTACTGCGGAGGACGGGTAGTGTAAACTATATTTCCCTTTTATCGAGACGAAACAAAAAAGTCAAGAAAGACCGGCTCTGACTATCTCTGGGTATTTCTTTCTCTCTTGTGACTAGGAGCAGCAGCATAAAAATGGGAATAAAATGAGTGAAATAAAAAAAGATATAGGCACATTATCATGGAGTCAACTTATTATTGACACACAATTCAGAATTCCATATATTTCATCCTCAGAGAGAAGAGTTCTATCAAGTGAAAGCTCTGCTGGAAGACACGGCGAAGGTCGCTGAGCGTCCAGCCCGTTTCCACGCGATACTATCCGCTTTAAAATGAACAGGACGGAAGACATGGAAATACTGGAAGAACTGGCCCAAATTGTCCGGACTCGACCGGAACAATTAAAGGAACAGAAAGACAAGGGAATCAAAATAGTCGGATACGTGGGCAGGTTTGTTCCGGAGGAGTTGATATTCGCATCCGGAGCACAGCCCTGTTTGCTTTGCAGAGGAGGACAACCGGAACCGCCTGACGCGGTCATACCCTATATGCTGCGTTTTATGAGCCCCTATTCCAGGTCTCAAATCGGATATCACCTTTTGGGCATAGACCCGGTGATCCCACTACTCGACCTTATAGTGGTGCAATGCAGCGATTGTCATGAATCCAGACTGGCCGATTTATTTGAATATTTTAAACTGCCGACCATGAGACTGGGCGTTCCGCCGGATTGGGAAAAATCGATCTCCAGGGACTACTATTACAAAGGACTGGTGCGATTAAAGCGAACGCTGGAAGAACTCAGCGGCAATGAAATATCAGTAGACAGACTTCAGGAATCAATAGAATCTCTTGACAAGGTGAGAGACCTTTTAAGCAAGATCAGTCTGTTGAGAACAACACAACCACCTTCCATAGGCGGTCATGACTTTATTCACCTCAATCATGCCACTTTTTATTGCGATCCGAAGGTGTTAATCCGAAAGCTCAACGACCTGTACGAAGAGCTGAAGAAGAGCAAAAGCCCTTTTTCCAAGGGAACGCCAAGAATACTCCTGGCGGGCCATGTCGTGGGCGTCGGCGATTATGTCGTCCCCAAGTTGATTGAAGACACGGGGGCAGTCATAGCTGCGGAGTTTCTGGATGAAGGGGTCAGACAATGCGTACAGCATGCAAGAACGGAAGGCGACCTGATGAGGAACCTGGCGGAAACCTATTATTTGAGAATGACTCCCCCTTCGATATTTCAGCCGGCCTGGAAAGAAAGAATCGATTATATGAAAAGACTTATAAAGGATTACAGGATTGACGGCGTGATATGGTATGAGCTCTCCTTTGAGGAGATATATGATCTGGAATGCTCCATCATATCCAAGGAAATGAGTCAAATGAGCATTCCTTTCTTGAAACTTGAATCCTCATACGAATATTCAAGGGAGGCAATAGGACCGTTAACGACACGGGTAGAGAGTTTTATTGAATCCGTCAAGCAGAGAAGGAATTGATTGAGATGGCAAATAACGTTCATGAGGATTTTCTAAGGCTGACCGGCTTTGAGGAAGAGGAAATGGCGGAATACCTGCCCGAGTGGCGCAAAGCGTCTGAAAAGCTCGGCCTGACGGAGGAGGATGTGCGATTCGCCGTTCAGGAACGCCTTCCCGCCCATTTCGCCCTGGAATTGGAAGGCATCAGGAAATTGCTGGGCTGTTTTGTAAAAGAAACCATTGATCTAACAAAGGCCATTGAATACAAACGAAGAGGGACAAAGATTGTCTACGGCATATTACCGGCGATTCTTCACTTCTATTATGCACTCAAATTAACAGCCCCGGATAAGGTATTCGTTTCCTTTCCGGATATATTTATCACCTTTGTGATGAACAGCTTTTTTCACAAACTCGCTCCATACCTGGAGGAGGCTGAAAAAACCGGAATCCCATACGGTTGCCGTCATTGCGCCCTGAATAAGACAAGGTATGCCATCCGTAGATTAGGTATTATCCCCTCCCCGGATATCAACTGGATATGGGGTTTTATATGTGATGAAGCTCCTAAAACGGATGAATTCATTCAACTCTACCATGATCCTGAATGGAAAACGTACGTTACGCGTTTGCCTCATGACCAACCCTTGGGCACAGTGGAGGATGAAGTCATCGAGAGGGTGGAGTACTTGGCCGATCAAATGAGGGACGGATTCGAATCCGTTCAAAAGGAGATCGGAATCAAGGTCCCAGAGGAGAAGATCAAGGAAGTCATTGAGATCTGGCAGAAGTACGCGGCAAAAGTATCGGAGTTGGGTCAACTCATGAGTGTAGATCCGCAGCCTTTGAATGCAGTCAGCGGCCGTTTTTTCTGGGAGGGCTTATTCACGCCTTTTAACACCGGCATAGAATCCATGGAAAAGGCCTTGGATATTGCGCTCAGAGAGGTTAAGGAAAGAGTGAACAAAAAAGAGGGTATATTGCCGCAGGGAGCGCCGAAATTGTTGATTTACAGTATGCATCCAACCGTTCCCTGGATAGCCAAGATGTTTGAGGAAAACGGGGTGGGAATACCCCTCAGTGAATTCTTTATACTGACGAAGAAACAGCTGCGGCCCTCGTCCTTCGAAGACCCTTATATGGCTGCGGCTGAAAGCTGGCTCAGAACATCGGGAATGGTCAATCCCGGGTACCAGGCCGAACAAATCTGTGAAAAAATAACGACGCACAAATTCGATGGAATGGTATTCGGTTTAATGGATTTCGACCGCTGGCTTGGCAGCAGCCACAGAATATTGGGAAGAATGGTGGAAGAAAAGACACGCCTTCCAGTGTTCTATATCGAGGGAGACAACTGGGAGGATAGAGATTATAGCCCGGAAGCCCTAAGAACTAGGATTGAAAGCATATGTGAAATAATGAAAATCCGGAAGGCCTGATTAAGCCATGTTTGCGGGTCTCGATATAGGTTCAGTCACCACAAAAGCGGTGCTCATGAATGACAAAGAAGAGACCTTGGCATTTTCCCTGATACCCACGCGATACAACCGTCAGGAAAGCGGGGCTGAAGTGCTCAAGCGGGCGCTGGAAACAATCGGGAAGTCGAATGATGACATAAAATACATTGTATCGACCGGCTATGGGCGCAGAGCGTTCAGTTCGTCCGATAAAGTACTGCCTGAAATAGTCTGTCACGCCAGGGGAACAAAACTTCTCTTTCCCGATGTGAGGACCATTATTGACATCGGCGGGCAGGACAGTAAAGTCATCGAATTGGATAAAGACGGGATCGTCACCCGGTTCGAGATGAATGACAAGTGCGCCGCGGGAACCGGACGATTTTTGGAAGTCCTGACCGAGAGAATATTGAATCTCTCCATTGATGAACTGGGTCCACTTGCTCTAAGGTCCAGCCAGCCCTGCACTCTTAGCAGTGTATGCACTGTATTTGCCGAATCGGAGATTATCTCGCTTTTATCTGAGAATACGGCTAAGGAAGATATTGCTTACGGAATAAGCCGAGCCATTGCCAAAAGGGTGATCAGTATGGGGACCGGAGGACAGATCGGTTACAAGGAGCCTATTGTATTTTCCGGAGGAGTAGCCAGGAATACCGGAGTGACAAAGGCCCTTGGCGAGGAGTTGGGAAAGAGAATATTATCTCCCGAAAATCCCCAGTTGACGGCCGCCCTGGGTGCGGCTGTTTATGCAAAAGAGCACAGCAAGTGAACCTAAGGCTTGTTCGGGAACCCATCGAATCCCTTCTGATGGGTGACCCCATTCCCCCATTCTTCTCTTAAAACCTCCTGCCGTCTCTCTCAATCGTTCCCGTGCTGTCGACGGTGAAGATACGCCCCTTTCTTTTTGATGTGATCATTGGAGGGCTGGAATTCCTTATCTCGCTGGCCACAACGCAATTTCTGCCGGCTTCCTTGGCCTTATAAAGGTTTTCATCGCTTTCCCTAAGAAGCCTGCGCCCATCGATTCCAGTAGGGTCACTGACCGTAACGGCCCCGATACTTGCAGTGATCGAAATGGTGTCTCCTTCAGGCTTTTCCATCGCCATCTGTTCAATGGTCTGACGGACTCTTTCTCCTAGGGCCGATGCGCCTTCAGGCGGAATTCCCCTAGTGATGATGACAAACTCCTCTCCTCCATATCGTATCACCAGATCCTCATCCCTCAATGAATCTAAAAGGGTTTCTGCCGTGATGATGAGTACCTGATCACCTGTCTGGTGGCCATGAAGGTCGTTAATCCGTTTGAAGTGGTCTAGGTCTATCATCATAATGGTCAAGGGTAATCCATGACGGCGGGCGAATGAGAGTTCCGCGGCGATATATTGATCAAAGTGTTTCCGGTTGAAGACACCGGTGAGGGGATCGCGTACTGTGGATTCATAGATCTGTTTGTGATACTGCAAATCGAAGGCGTCTTGGAGCACAAATTTGATGATTGTGCGTCGTCCTAAAAGGATTTTGTCTCCTTCGTCCAGCAGATGAGTCGTTACTCGCTTGCCCTCAAAAAACATGCCATTTGTGCTGTTCAGGTCCCGGATGATGTATTTCCCGGGTGCTTTGTAGGTGATTTCGGCGTGTCTCCGTGAAATGCCGTCGTCTTGGATTCTATAAGAGCATTCCGGATCTCGGCCTATGATGACCGGTTCCTTGGTACTAAGAGGAAGGGACCGTCCAACATCGATTCCCCCCATGACGACAAACGAGGCATTCAGTTGTTTCGAGACTTCTGATAGGTTGACCAATCCGGTTGGGTCCAACTGCACGGTTCTTTCGGTATCATCTGGTTCCTTTTCATCCTCTATGGACATGAACACCCTCCTTCACATGAGTAACTACTTGAGATTCGGGTCCGCAAGGTATCGATTTGATACGAGCCGTCAGGCAAGAGAACACCAGGACCATGGAGATAGGGAATCCCACTGCAATTTCACGATATTCAGATTTTGCTTCCTGAGCGTGGAATATGGCATTCATATTTTATACCATGATCCAGCCTGAGCTGTCTATCGGGGAAAACCCTGATTTTTAGCTTCGAAGACCCTAATTTTTCGTTGAGAGATTTGTGGAAAGGGGATATTCGGCCAGGTCTTGTTATATTCGTATCAAGGTGGACTTGATCCAAATATGAAATGGGATGTAGCCTTTTTTCACTACGGGTTTAATTCCCCGCCGCATGCGGCGCTGTCGTCATTCCCGCGGACGAGACTATGGTACAATTCGCGAAGAACGTCATTCCGGATGAACCAAGCGAAGCGAAGGGAGATCCGGAATCCAGGAAAAGATAACCATTTCATAGACTTATGGATTCCCCTTCGACGTTGCTCAGGGTGGTGAGCTTGTCGAACCACGGCTCGCGCCCCGATACACGGGTCTTGGCCGGAATGACGGTTTGATATCGCTTTTTAAGCTCTTTTATGGCTTGATCGCTTTCGGTGTGCCATAGGAACTGGAGAGCGAAATTTCCAGAAAAACAATGGGTTTTTCGGGACTGACATTCTTGATAGAGATCGGGCAATGGGGAACTCCCGCCGGCATTGTGACACAACCCGGTTTTGTCAGAATGTGTTTCTCACCGTCGATTGTATATTCAATCACCGCCTCAAAATCGGTGATATCCAGTGGATTGCCCCCAATGAAACAGAGTGTTTCTTCGAAATCATGGGAATGGGTCATATCGAAGCTTATGGGTTTTGCCAGGCAGTGATAACACATACTGACATCGCCCTGGAGCTTGCCGTCACGAGCGACTAGGGAGGTTCCGGTGTAGTGGGCAATCTTCTGATAAAGCTCTGTAGTCAGCACATATTTCCCATATTTTGAGTCATCCCTGTTTTCTGTTGGCTCTTGAGAAAAAGCCTGCAATCCATCCAAAACAAATAGTGCTGCAAAACACATTGCAGTCGCCAATCCCTTTCTAATCCATTTCATGATTTTTCTCCTTTATAAGAGGGGACGTTCGTGCAGAACGTGCATAACCTCTATATAATGCCCTCTATATTAGGCCTCTCCCCTGATGAAAGAAAACGAGT
>JAFGFY010000128.1 GCA_016930795.1 Deltaproteobacteria bacterium | reverse complement strand
ATAATGGAAGGTTGGGCATTGTCTGCATCTATCAATACGGCCAATCTTACGTTTTTTACTTCCGACATATTTCTCCTTTTGCTATTCCAACAGGGCGGATAACACGCGGCTGCATACTATCGCGTAATTCCGGCTTCTTGGCTGTCAGTCTTTCTTCGTTGTTCTTGCGGCAAGTGACAGTGCGGCAAGGACCCCAACAGCAAGACCTATCAGGAAAGTGACAGCAATCAAGGCCGCTCTCGGCATTGTCACAGACATAAAGAGGAATTTAGTCTCCATCGGCTGTGTGTTCTGAAAAACGACAATGAGCAACACCACCACAAGCACAAATGCCGCCACCAGTTTAGCCTTTATCATAGCGCATCCCTCCCTTTCATGGGTTGCTTATTTACCCCAACTTTGATTCGGGTAGCCTAAAAGCAACTTTTATTGTTGAGTTATCGCCATATAACCGGACAGAACGTGAAATATAACACCCCTTTAGGC
This sequence comes from Deltaproteobacteria bacterium, assembly GCA_016930795.1. GTDB lineage: Bacteria > Desulfobacterota > DSM-4660 > Desulfatiglandales > HGW-15 > JAFGFY01. The sequence continues at coordinate 9,314 of JAFGFY010000128.1, read as the reverse complement.
GGGGATCTAATTCATCTTTCATTTTGAAACCCCTATTCTTAGAGGTCAAGGTTTTTTATGGCTTTTCTAATGTTTTTTGAAAATCAAAAGGGAGATTATGGAGCTCTATGTTTTTATACTGGAGGAGATTCGACTCCTTGCTGCTTTTTACAGATAAACATATCCTAGCGATCAATCGGGATTCTCTTTGTCACCAAGATCGTTCGAAGCCGGATCCTTTCTGCCTTGTCGGCGGGCCAGTTTTTCCTTAGATTTCTTCTTTTTCTTAAGCTCTTTTTCTTGCTTTTCAAAGCTATGATAGTTGCGCTTCGCCATCAGTCTCCTTCTTCAAATATTTATGTTTGATGCCGACCCCCCTATACTCCTCATCATACGCATGATTCATCGAAAGATGTCAGATTTCATTTTAAAGCCGGTTTATTTGAAACGTCGTCCTCCACCTTGTCTTCCACCTCTACCGCCGCCCCCATAGCCTCCTCTACCACCACGATTTTCAGTGCGAGGGCGAGCCATATTGACCTTCAGCGCTCGTCCTTTAAGCTCTGTATCGTTCAGGCTGTCAATTGCCGACTGAGCGTCGGCGTTACTGGACATCTCTACGAATCCAAACCCTTTTGATCTACCGTTGTAATTGTCTTTTATAATTTTTACCGATTCGGTATGCCCAAAGGCCTCAAAGGCTTTCTGCAAATCCTCTTCAGTCACCTCAAACGATAGGTTTCCAACATAGATATTCATTCTGATCTCCTTTTTGATTTTGGCCGTCTTGCGTTATTCCCCTTAGCCTTTGGCGATCCACGCATCAATGGCCTCCTTGTCAAACCGCCAGCGACTCCCGATCCGAATTGAAGGGATTTTACCTTCTTTGGATAGTTTACATATTGTTATTTGGTGTAATTTTAGGTAGTTAGCCAATTCTTTTGCTGTCATGATCTGTGCCAAAATGGGTTCTCCTGTGTCATCTCCATCTTTTCCTGTTCCTTCAGGTTGGACCAAAACGTCTCTTGCTCTTAGACCTGCCTGGTATCGTGATCCTAACGCCTGATTAATCCGGTCTGTTTCTTCTCACAATAATAGCAGTATTTGCCGGGTACCGTAGACCAGCTGACTGTCGATGTCAGTTTGTCCACTGGATTCACGTACCTTACTGCCGGTTGCGACTTATCAACCCCTTTTCCGCAAACACACTGCGTTTGACACATTACACACAACTTTCCCATTCTTCCTCCTTCCATACAGCCGGATGCAGTCTTCCTGCTGGTGACCCGACACTCCATAAAGTCTAGTAGACTTCGCGCGCGGATCAGCGACCTCTTCACAATCCCTTTATCGGCTTCTTGTTCCGTGTATTGTGCCCCAATCCTGCTTTTTCACGTAGTCGGTTCTATTACTCATCCCATAGGCGTCCGGTTCTTTTGCCGACTCGTCAAGCTGTCAGTCTAGTTTGATCTACCATCAGCAAAAATATCTTCTGCTCGAATAGTAAAATGAGGCTGAAAGGCAAGAAACTCAGGGAAGGGTAACCTCCCAAGAGAACCACGTGTCCCATTGTGAGCGTGCCTACGGTATTTTGAGTTGTTTCTTCATAGCAGAGCCATTTGGGAGGATCAAAAGATGGAGAAATCTGTTACTCCTATCAAATGGAACAGCAGTTCTTAAATATTATCAATAAGTGTCTCTTATCATTATTAAAAATAATTAACAATTTATTTATATTTAAAATATAGCAAATTTTATATTAATAATAAAAATATGTCAAGCTTTTATTTATTCTGATCCATTTTTCTTGCTATTATAAATTGAAGCTCCCCGCGGCAAGCCGCGGGGAATCTTCCAAATGTAAGGATCTTTCTATTATTGTCATTCGCTCGCTAATCCCGCAGCAAGCTATGGGGAATGCGCTCGCTGCGCATTTTCACCGGCGTACGGCAGCGCTCCCCCTACAATAATTAGCCGCGCATTTCTGCTCTGCGCCGAAACGTGTGCCGGGCTTCGTGGCTTTTGCTGTGGTCATTCTGTCGTCTCGTCTTTGACGGCGGATGGCGGGTTCTTATGCTCAGGCTCTGAAGCCTGGATCCTCTGCCTGGCAGCAACGAGTTTCTCACTGAAGTTGCTTTGCTTGAGAGCGGTAGTCCAGTGCCTCAAGATGACTCAGCCCCCTATTAGGCTCGCCACCGTGGCCACCATCACAGGGCCAAGTGCGGTGGTCTTCCATGCGATCCTGGAGTAGATATTGAATGCGGGATAGGCAGGGGCAATGATCCTGAAACGTGATCTGCGAGTGTCCGTTTCCATTGTTGGCCTCTCCTATATTCAACCACTATAAACAAGCCTTTGATAAGAGAACAATATGTAATTAGGGGACCTTAAACAATGGGATTCACGTTAAGGTACATTGAAATCGTCCTTCCAACATCCTTTCAATGCATTCATTGCATGAGGTACACTCAGAAAACTCCGCAGTCCCTTCTTTGAACCTGCGCACAATATCAGGGGCGTTGATAAAGGGACGGCATAGAGAGACGGCATCCGCAAAGCCGTCGTCAATAATGCCCCGCATGTCACGCAGTCTTCTCATCCCGCCCACAAGGATCAAGGGGAGTGAAAGGGCCTGTCTGGCTCTTAGGCATTCCTCTTTGTAATAGGGCTCCAGGGCATTCGGTCGAATGTGATGACCCCACTTCGGCTCGATTCCCTCACTCAACTCGATCGCATCCATGCCCAGGGACTCCAGCATCAGGGCTGTCTCAATCCCTTCGGATAACGGTTTGCCATCCATGTGGTAATCCTTGAAACCGAGTTTGATCATAATAGGATAGTCAGGGCCGGCCATTTTACGGATGCCCTCATAGATAAGTCGTACAAAGCGGGACCGGGCTTCCGAAGAACCTCCCCATTCGTCCTCTCGTTTGTTCATGACAGGGGATAAAAAGGCGCTCAATAGCCACCCATGGGCGCCATGAAGCTGAACAGCGTCGAATCCGGATTCGATCAGACGCCGAGCCGCCTGAGCATAGGACTCAACGAGTCCATAGATCTCATCACTCGACAACTCGCGTACCTGAAGCCCTGTCTCCTCGTAGAACATGGCGGACGGACCGATCGGCTGAAATCCGGAGACCTCTGTTTGACAACGAAAGCCGCCGTGCAGAATCTGGGCGGCTATTTTGCCGTTGTTTTTATGAACCGCATCAACCAGTCTTCTCAACCCCGGTATCACATCATCAGTATGGGCCCCCAGTTGACCAGTTGCACCTAGGCCATCCAGGGTAGGATAGATACCGCCGCTGATAATCAAACCGATCTCACCTTCGCTCAATGCCCCATAGAGATCCAACTGGGCCTCGGATACCCTTCCATGTTGGCCCAGGTTGTCGACAGTCGCCGATCTCACAAAACGGTTTGGCAGGACCATCCTGTTGATTTTGAGTGGTGTGAAGATTTTATTCATGGCTATCTAACCAAACTCGGGAGAAACAGTACGATATTCGGGAATATCGTCAGGATGATCAATCCGAGAAACAGGACCATCAGAAAGGGGGAAATGCCCTTGAAAATGGTGTGTAAATCCACATCATGGGCAATGCCTTTGATCACGTACACATTAATGCCTACAGGGGGCGTAATGGCTCCGGTTTCAAGGAGTATGACGATAATAACGCCGAACCATACGGGATCAAAGCCCGCTTCGATGATCATGGGGAAAAAGATATTGATGGTAATAATTAGAAAGGAGAGCGGGTCCATAAAGCAGCCACCGATGATGTAGATGACCATGATACAGAGGAGGACCACATAGGGTGAGGCATCGAGGCTATCGACCCAAGACGCCAATCCCTGGGGCAATCCGCTGACCGTCAAAAAACGACTGAAAATCATGGCGCCGGCAATGATTAGGAGGACCATAGCCGATGTACGGGTGGTGCCCAAAAGCGCCTTTTTGAAGCCTTCCCAATTCAGGCTTCGCCGGACCACGCCGATGGCAATGGCCCCGGCGGCGCCAATGCCTGCCGCCTCGGTGGGCGTGAACCAGCCTATTAGCAATCCACCGATCACCAGGCAAAAGAGAATCGCCATCTCCACTGTGCCGGATAGGGCATTCATCTTTTCTTTAAGCGTCGTTTTGGAGGCCGGAGCTCCAAGAGACGGCCTTATAAAACACATGAGAAGAATGCAAAATGTGAAAAGCGCGGTAAGAATCATTCCGGGCAGAATACCGGCAATAAACAGCTTTCCGATGGAAAGCTCTGTCTGTATTCCATACACAATCAATACAATAGAAGGAGGGATAAGGATTCCGAGTGTACCACCCGCCGCAACGGTGCCGCTGGCCAACGCCGGATCATATTGGTGCTTCTTCATTTCAGGAAGAGCCACTGTCCCCATGGTAGCCGCCGTGGCCGTGCTGGAGCCGCAGATGGCGGCGAAACCGGCACAGGCCCCGATGGTCGCCACAGCCAAACCCCCTGGAATGAAGCCGAGCCAGGCGTGGGCCGTGCGATAGATTCTCTTACTGATTCCCGAATGAAAGGCGATTTCGCCCATAAAAACAAATAGCGGGATGACCAGCATGGTATAGGAAGTGAACTGAAAATAGAAACTGTCGCCCAACAGAAAGAAACCGCCATCCCATGAGGTCAAATACGCAAAACCGAGAAAGCCGACCAGCGTCATGGCGAACGCAATAGGCATGCCCAAGATCATGAGAGCCACCATAACGGCTATGCCGCAGACACCGACCATCTCACCACTCATTTCTCTACTCCTTTGGAAAAGAGGCTAATCAGATCGGTCAACAGAACTAAAGTAAGTGCCATACAGCCCACAGACACCATGACGGCAAAGGGCGTGATCGGTATTTTCAACACTTCCGAGAGTTCACCGATCTCATGGGTCCCTATCGCGAACAGGATGGTTTGCCAGGAGATAATGCCGAACAGGACCATGCCGACAAAATCAATAAGGCAGGCCAGGATGGTGCGTATGGGCCGAGGCAGGAGTTCGATGAAAAGTGTGATGCGGATATGGCCTTTTAGCACCTGCGTGTGGGCAATGGCACCGGCGATAACAAAGGCCCCGAGAAGACTGACCATGTCCACCGTCCCGTCCAGGGGAACCCCAAATAGGTCCCGGCCCAAGACATTCAAGCAGACGATGACCATGATGGCGACAATGGCCGAGTCGGCCAACCAATTAAGCCATCGGGCAATGGTATGTACGGTTTTCTCAACCATAGATATGCCTAATTCTGGATACTGGATACTGGTTACTAGATACTTGATTCCGGATACTAGATATCATGTTTTCTACTTAACGCAAACACCTGCGCTGTGATAAGCCTTTTCCAAAATCAAGCATCCAGGATCTAGTATCGTTTTGCATAGCGGAAAAACTACTGGGGTCTCCACTCGACGGCTTCTCCACCAATCATCATCTTCAGTACTGCGCATTATATTTTTCAAGCAGTCGGTCAAATTCGTCCAGCCATGCCTGGGCGGGTAGACCTTTTGCCTGGGTCTCCTTAAGCCATTCATCCCTCATGGGTTCGAGAATCCGCATCATTTTTTCTCTTTCTTCTAAAGAAAGGGTCGTCATCTTCACCCCGTTCTGCAATGCAAAGGACAATCCCCCCTGGGACGCCTCATGGGCAAAGTTGCCGGCCCATTCGCTGTGTTCCATTTTGATGTCTTCAATGACCTTCCTCACCTGCTCGGGCCAGGAATGGAATCTCTCTTCATTAACAATGGTGAACATGAGTGCTCCAGGGGCGGGAAATGGAGTAATATAATCAATGACTTCATTGAATTTAAAAGGCTGGATAATCTCGAAGGAGGCGTAGATTCCCTTGATAATGTTTTTTTGCAGGGCTTCATATATTTCCGATACAGGCAAAAATACCGGGGAGGCGCCCAGCTTTTCCAGGGCTGGCACGCCAGTCCCTGTGGCCCTGATCTCTTTCCCTTTCAGATCCGCCATAATGGTCACAGGAAATTTGCCGTAAAAGCCGCATCCATTTTCGCCCAGTCCATTGTTGCTGAAAGAGATGACCTTTACTCCTTTGAACTCGGGCGGATCGAATGTATTGTACATATCCCAGGCGATTCGAATGGGGACCATGGTATGCTTATAGGGATGGGGGTAATTCAAAAGTGCCAGCATGGGGAACCGTTCCGGCCTAAAGGAAGATACATTCATGCCCACATCCGCGACACCTCTCAGGATACCTTCAATCGTATTCTTCCCGGTGAGTAGTGTTGCGCTATACAAGGCCTTGACTTTGACCTGACCGTCTGTTCGGGTTTCCACCATTTCTACCCATTTAGCCGTAGCCCGACCCGGAGGAGATGTCGGTGAAGTCCAGTTGGTAAAGGTTAATTCCAGTTCAGATTTCTCAGCCTGACAACCCCTGAAGGTACATGCGCAAAGAATCAAAATCATCAGCGCTGGAATGAGCACTTTTTTCATTTTTAAGGTTTTTCCCCCTTTTTCAGTTGCTTCTCTTTAGCCAAATTCCACGGATATTACGGCATTTTTTCCTTGACCGTCAAATTGATCTTCTATATAGTTTTCAGCAGAAAAGCAAGGTCTTTTACCCCTCATTTTGAGGACAAAACAAGGAAAATGATTGGACCTAAGAAAAAGTAATCATGTAAAACAAAGGAGTGTATGATGTTCAGACTTGATAATAAGGTAGCCATTATCAATGGTGGCGCCGGGGGATTGGGCGAAGCCTGCGTAGCGGCTTTTGCAGAACAGGGGGCAAAGGTCGTGGCGGCGGATATGGATCTGGACGGCGCGAAGAGGGTAGCCAAAAAGGTCGGTTCGGGATGCACCGCCATGGCCGTTGATGTGAGTAAAGAAGAAAGTGTCAGCGAATTGGCAAGCAGCGTCGTAAAGCAATTCGGTACTATCGATATTCTGATCAACGCGCATGGCATAAACATAAAAATGCCTGCTGTGGACATCGACCCGGATAAATGGGACAAGATGTTCCAGATAAACGTAAGAGGGGTGATGATCCCCTGTAAGGTGATCGGAAAGATCATGATTGAAAAGAAACAGGGCAAGATCATCAATTTCTCATCAGTAAGAGGCATAAGAGGAACCGACGGTGGGAACATGCCTTACGGCGCCACAAAAGGATCTGTCGATATGATCACGCGTATGCTCGCTGCTGAATGGGCCCCGTATGGGATAAACGTGAACGCGGTCGCGCCCTCAGTTGTGATGACTGAAAATTTCAAAAAGGCCGTGGCTCCGGAACGACTTGAAATGCTCAAATCCAAGACGCTTTTCAAAAAATTTCTTGAACCGGAAGACATCGCGGCAGCCTGCGTGTATCTCGCGTCAAAAGAGGCGGACAATATCACAGGTCTGATACATTATGTGGACGGCGGGCTGACCGCCATAGGGTGATTAAAATCTAGGATCCCCCGCGACAAGCAGCGGGATCTTCGACAAGGATTCCAGGGGTCGAGGGGCCGAGTGATATTCTTAAATAAAATGAATCCTTGGATCCTTTCTCACAGGTTTTTGGAAGAATAACAATATAAGCATTTTAAAGATTTGAAATACTAATTAACAGGAAGCTTCAGAAACAAAGGACATTGATTAACGCTGAAAATATCTTATCTTTAAAAGTAAACCGAAGTATAGAGTCTTTTAATAAATCATCATCATCACAAATACATAGGAGGATATTATTATGGCTTATATGCCGCTCGACAAAAGCAGGATGTACCTCGACAGAAACAAAATGACTCGCATTTATGATCTTTCACACCAATGGGGTGTGGACACACCGTTGTGGCCCTTTCCAGGCCCCCGGCAGGATCTGATTTTCCCACGTGGGCAGTATCTGGGCCGTTTTCATAAACGTACCATGACCTATACCGGTACGCTTCACGCCGGTACTCACATGGACGCGCCAAATCACGTTCTACATGAAGAAGAATGCGATCGTGAACGCAATGGATATAACTTGGCCGAAATCCCTCTGGAATATTGCGTGGGCACAGGCGTTATTCTTGATATGCGTCATATGAAAGAGGAGTTTGAGGCGACGTGGAAAACCGGATTTGAGGACGGATTGTGGAAAATCATCATGCCGGAAGATGTTGATAAGGCATGCGAAAAGGACGGCCTCGAGATTCGGAAGAATGACTGGGTGGTGATGGATACCGGTTGGCATCACTATTGGGGAATCAACAACGACAAGTATTACAACTATTACGCCGGCATGGGTCCCGAGGTCGCGGAATATCTTATTCATGAGAAAAAGATAAAGGGCGTTTCAGGAACCTGGGGCGCGACGGATTCCCCTCTCTGGCATGCGCCTCTTAAGGAACAGATGCCGTGGCTTGATAAGGCCTATCGCAAGGCAACAGGTAAAGATCCTGATGTTGAGTTCCCGGATTATGAGCCATGCCATCGTATGTACACGCAGGCAGGCGTCGTCACGGTAGAAAATGCAGGCGGTGAGATCGATAATGTCGCAGGCAAACGAATGATCATAGCCGCGTTTCCGTTCAAATGCGATATGGCGGATGGCGGATTCGTGAGACTCGTTGCCTGGGAAGAGGGATCTTTCTAAAGACCGAATTATTTCCTAATTTAAAAGATAAAAAGCCGGGCCCTTTAGGCTCGGCTTTTTATATGTAATAGGGGAGTTCCAATATTCATATATTTTACTTGAAATGGATAGTTGGGTATGTTAAGAATGAAAAATTTGCCGTTAATTATATCCCATGCTAAGGGCTGACCCCGTTGTTTACACATTGACCATACGCAGTCCTGACAAAGCCCAGTAAGTCTTAAAGAATCATATTACCTGTTCTATTAATTAAAGCAAATAGAACATCTGCTTTAATTAAGTAAAACAAAAAAGAAGGAGAAAACCATATGGCTATCAAAACTGTTGAACAATATTATGAATCCTTAAAGAAGCTTAAACCGACGGCGTACATTCTTGGAGAAAAGTATGATAATCCGACGGAACATCCGCTTTTGAAGCATATGGCTGCAGCTGTCGCAAAAACATACGAAATGGAGAATGCTCCGGAAGGGAAGAAGCTCCTTACGACCAAATCCAATCTAATCAATGAGGATGTTAGCAGGTTTCTGAGTTTCTATAACAGCCCTGAAGATCTATTGACTAAAGTACATATGTTAAAATTCCTGTCGCAGAATATCGGCGGGTGTTATATGAGATGCACAGGCATGGACGCCATTAACGCGGTCGGAATCGAAGCATATAACTGCGACCAAAAGCACGGCACCGAATACTGGCCAAGATTGCAGGAATTCGTTAAATT
>JAFGFY010000127.1 GCA_016930795.1 Deltaproteobacteria bacterium | reverse complement strand
TAAACTAAGAATTGTAATGGAAATATTCAACAAAATTCTTGCAAATGATAGAAATAGACAATAATTTATCAGAAAAGTGAATTGCTTCATCAAAAAGATGAAACAGATCCAAAAAGATTTCATTATAATTATGTGAAAATCTGTTTCAAAGCGGATTCGCTGAATAGAGTGAATACTATTCACTGATTCCCAGAAAGGAGCATAAACATGAGAGTTATTCGATCAATTATCTTCATTTCTGTTTTGCTTGTGACTAATCAAGTTGTTGCATCTGAATGGCCCCAATATCTCGGGCCTGATAGGAATGCCGTATCCAGTGAAAAGGGGCTGATGAGATCCTGGCCCGCGGACGGCCCAAAGGTCCTCTGGGCAGTGCCTCTTGGTGAAGGGTTCGGAGGGGCTGCAATAAGTGAAGGCAAAGTCTATGTTTACGACCGGGTTGGCGACAAGATCAATATACTCCGCTGTCTGGACCTGATGACCGGGGAAGAAGAATGGACCTTCAGCAATGAGGCCCCCGGATCGGTAAGCTATGACGGCTCAAGATCCGTGCCTACTGTTGACGGCGATAGGATCTATATCTGTGGCCTCTTTGGCAATCTTTACTGTATTGACAAGAATACACACGAGGCTCTCTGGCACAGGAATATCTGGACCGATTTCGGCGGCACCGATTTTCCGAGGTGGGCAATCGCACAGAATCCCCTGGTCTATCAGAACATGGCCATAGTGGCTTCCCAGACCCAGGAAGTAGGCATTGTGGCCTATGACAAAGAGAACGGGGGTATTGTATGGAAAACCCCCAAACTGCCGGGAGAAGTCGGGTATGTTTCTCCGGCCATCGTCAAAATCTCCGGAGAAGATCATTTGACTATGGTAACGGCCTGCAGTCGTGATGGCTCTGCCAAAGGAGCTGTCCTTGGATATCACCCTGAAAACGGGACCCTTCTATGGACCTATGAAGGCTGGCAGTGTGGGATCCCTGTTCCCAATGTGACTGAAATCGGGAATAATCAACTCTTTATCACAGGAGGATACAACGCAGGAAGCGCGCTTATAGAGGTAGAGAAGGATGGAAATTCCTATTCCGTGAAAGAGATCATGACAACAAAGGAATTCATCTCCCATGCCCATCCTGCAATCCTGTACAAAGGGCACGTATATAGTCATTGCAGTGACAACTCCACGCAGGATGGTTTTGGCTGCATGGACTTGAAAGGCCATATCAAGTGGAAGACAAAGAGACAGCCGCGTTTTGACAAGGGCGGATTTATATTGGCCGACGATATGATCATCAGCAGTGATGGCGAAAAGATGCTATACTTGATCGAGCCAACCCCCACGGAATTCAAGGTGCTGGCACAAGTCGAACTGCTGGAGACAAAACAGTCCTGGGCCCCTCTGGCGTTGAGTGACGGGAAACTGGTGATAAGGGATCAGGAGCAAATGAAGTGCATTCTCTTAAAGTAGATATGAGGATTGCATTGCCGTATAGCTTCAGGATGCCGGTCATATAGTCCGTTCTTTCTGGAACTCAATTATTCTGATCATCGATACAAAGGGGTTTTGGCTAATCGCAGAAACCCCTTTTTCCGTCATAGAAACAGACCATCCCATTATTTGAGTTTCAAGCAAACCACTCCTCCCTCAGCGTTCCTAGCGAAAAGATGGTCTTCAATCAAAACGGGCACGGCCCAGCAAAGCCCTTCCAGAATTTTTTTCCGGTATGTCTCCTTGAATTTTGTATCGATTAAATCCCCCCAAATCAGTTCGCCGTTCTCATCCAGGATGATCATTTTATTGCCAACACCTATCAGGTTTCCAAACTCGAAACCCTCATCGAAGTAGACCTGCTTGCCGGTCTTGGCATTCACACAGTGCAATCCCTTATCAGATGATTGACGGCCCTTTGATAAAAAATAGATATGGCCGTCATGAATGACATGTGTATTGAACGCGAACCACTCGTTTGGATATTTGCCACCTTCGGAAAGCCAGTCCTGCGTCAGCGTATCTCCCTTGAGAGAGAGTCGGGCCATGCCGTGTGCACTGTGGAAGAGATAAAACCCTCCGTCATACATATACGGAGTGATCGCGTTGCAGTTGGACTTTTCTTCCCAGGTCTTTGAATAAGAGGCTAATGACTCCCCTGTAGCCGGATCGAGGATAAAGAAATCCTCATTTGTAAACAGGGCCACGGCCGGACGGTTAAACAGGCCCAAAGGCAAGGGCTTTGGTGTCGCGTAAGCAACCACACTACCATCGCTCTTCCAAAGCACTTCTCCCGTATCTTTATTGAATGCCATCCCCTTGGTGCCGATGTTGAATATAACCGCATCCCCCATGATCGTGGGTGAAGCAGCAAATCCCCACCAGGGCTTTTTCGGTTTGTATTGCTCTGCTGAGGCCTCCCAAATTTTCTTGCCTGTCTTGGCATCAAGGCAAAAGATCTGACCAAACTTGCTCAGCGTATAGACTTTTCCTTCATAAACGGCTGGAGTTGAACTCGGACCGCCCGGATGCAGGCGCGGTTCGAGTTGGCATGGATAACCAAACGTCCATTTCTCTTCGCCGGTTTTCGCATCGAGGCAGTAGACGTAATCTCTTGCCGTCTCCTCATTTTCTTTGGTCCCGTCATTGCCCATGGTATAGAGAAGCCCATCGGCAATACTGACTGAGCACATGCCCGTCTTGAGCTGCACCCGCCACACTTCGTCAGCAGATGTCGCGGTAAACTGCTTGAGTTCGGGTTGCAGATCGTTATTCGGTCCGAGATAGCTGGGCCAATCCGGTGCGGCATTCACACTTAAAGAAAACGCCATCGCTACGCAAACAAAAACGCCCCAGCGGATATTCTTTCTGTCATTAAAACCATTGAACCATTTCATAGACCAACCTCCTTCGAAGAAATTGCAGGATGCGCAGCATGTTCCGTCCATCATTGTATGAGGCGGGGTGATGTGATATGAAGTCAACTTTATATACCACAATGTAGGATTGTCCGCCTTTTGTGTCAAGCGAAATTCAACACAGGGTGTTGTGTGTGTATCTCGTGATGCAGATGTTGAAAGCTCGTGAGATGAAGGAGATGGTATCATTGGGATGGATTGACTCTATGCGTCTTGTCTATATAATGGTTTTATATAGAGGCTGTTTCATCATGCCTGGTTATGGGCATTCCGTCATTTTGACTACCGGTGAGAAATCACGTAATTAAGGGTACTTAGCGTGATCAGATTGCATGGTTTTCACTTCGAAATGCCTTTTTGAGACAGAATCTAAGTACTGATTCCTTGAAAGGAGTAAACATGAAAAATTATCGAGCGATTGTGATCATCTCTGTCCTCTTTGCGACGAGTCAGGTTGTTGCCTCTGACTGGCCCCAGTACCTTGGCCCTAAGAGAAACGCAGTATCCGAAGAAAAAGGGCTTTTGCGATCCTGGCCGGAAGGGGGTCCGAAGGTCTTGTGGACAATTCCCCTTGGCGAGGGATTTGGAGGACCTGCTGTAAGTGAAGGAAAAGTCTATATCTATGACCGTGTTGACGATAAGATCAATGTACTCCGCTGCTTTGACCTGATGACCGGCAATGAAGAATGGACTTTCAGTTATGAAGCCCCTGGATCGTTCAGCTATGGCGGTTCAAGATCAGTACCCACAATAGAAGGAAATCGGATTTATGTCTGTGATATTATGGGCAACTTTCACTGCGTTGATAAGAATACCCATAAGGCCCTCTGGTACAAGAACATATGGACCGATTTCGAAGACACCGATTTACCACTGTGGGCAATCGCCCAGAACCCTCTGGTCTATGAGAATATGGTCATCATTGCTTCCCAGACCCAGGAAGCAGGTCTTGTGGCCTATGACAAACAGAACGGGAATATTATATGGAAAACAACCAAATTACCCGGAGACGCGGGCTATGTTTCACCCAGGGTTGTAAGAATCAATAATGAAGATCAACTGGTCATGATATCCGCCAGTCGTAATGAAGGATCTATAGGAGCCGTTTGTGGATTCAATCCAAAAAACGGAGATCCTCTATGGTCCTACGAGTGGAAGTGTAAGACACCAATCCCCAACGTCACTGAAATCGGTCATAATCAGCTCTTTGTTACAGGCGGGTACAAGGCGGGAGGAGCGCTTATACAGATCGAGAAGCATGGGCGTTCCTGGGCAGCAAGAGAGATCATGTTTTCAAAGGAATTCGGTACACATGTTCATCCCGCTATTTTTTACAGGGGACATCTGTATAGCCAATGCACGAACAATCAGGTGCGGAACGGTTTTATGTGCATGGACCTGAAGGGCAATATCAAATGGAAGACGGGAAGAGATCCCAATTTTGACAAGGGTGGATATATATTGGCCGATGATATGCTAATCAGCAGTGACGGTGAGAAGATGTTATACCTGATCGAACCAACCCCTACAGAATTCAAGGTGCTGGCAAAAGCCGAACTTTTGGATACGAAGCAGGCATGGGCGCCCCTGGCTTTAAGTGATGGTAAGCTTCTGATAAGAGACCAGAAACAGATGAAGTGTGTTCTTTTGAAACAAAAGTACTGAAGTCTGAATCGGCGATTCTCGAAGGTGATTCATCTGGTTGGTGTTTTTTCCCATAAATCATCGTTCCCCTCCAATTCCTATATGCCGTTTCTTTATTACTTTTTATAAATGCCTCCAATTTCTCTACACCGGCCTTAAATTCATCTTCTGATAAAAGATGAAAAGTCGAAATAAATTTATTCTTGACTTTATCCAGGTAATTCATGTCAATTGGGATTCTACTGATTATCAAATCTTCATGTTTGATTCTGTTAAATCCAGCGCTTTGGAAAGAATCATCCAATTCTGTGAGTTCCGGAAACCTTTGTTTATCCAGTTCAACCAGACTTGGAAAAAAATCCTTTATAACTGGGTGCAAGTTCTCTATTTGATCATGGCTGCATGTTAACAGAATAAGTGCGCCATCGTTTAAGATTCGAAAACACTCTCTAATCAAAGCCATTCGGTTCTTGATATGATGAATGACAAAAGCCCCAATTACAAGATCAAAGGAGTCGTCTTTGAAAGGCAATATAGTATGATCAGCATCTCCGCATAGAACATTCAATGATTTCTTGCTTGCTATTTCCAGCATGTGTAAAGATTTATCTATCCCAATGGTATCAACGGGAATATATTTCAATAACTGTGCCGATAAATTTCCGGTTCCACACCCAAGATCAAGGATTTTCGTTTTTGTCGAAATCTCCCCGAACCTTATCAACTGCACTATTTCGGAATGTCCGTAGGAACGATGATTATCATATATTTCAGAAATAATGTTGTAATCAACTATCATTTACATTCACGTTTTACCTGTGAAACTGGATGGTTAATCTCGCACTGTTCATTAAGCATGATGTTGTGCGTCATCACCATTCATCAAATCTTTCGGCAGACCAAGCCATGTCAGCGCTGAGTCAATGTCGCGGAAAACGACGAAATCCCAAGGGACGGAATCAGCAAAAGCTTCATACATTCTGGCCAAACCAAAGGAAAGATCCTTGGGGGCAACAACAGCCACTTTCGGGTGTGTGGTCAAGCCTTCGAAGGATGACTTCATGAAACTAGCGAACTGATGGAGCACATCCGGACTCCTCGGGTTACTGTCGGCTTCGCGCAGGTCTACCAAATGGTTCATCGACGCAATAGACGTGTCGCCTTGATAGAGCCCCTTATAGAAAGCAAGAAACTCATCATCGTCAATTCTCCCCTCGTGCTTTATGATGACAAGATTGTGCTCAGGGTAGGTACGGTATGTGATCGGCATGATCTATCCTCCCTATCTGTACCCAATAATATAGAGTTGAGTCGCGATAGGCGAACCATCGGGGCTTTAGTCCTGTAAGGCAAGGAGCCGAGTGAGTTCAAGTGAATAAAGCGAAAAAATATAATTCAGTTAAGCAGAGAAATAAGAGCAATTCAATGAAAAAGATGAATCAACGGCTGATTTATGTAAGTCGGATACGAGTCTACGAAGGTCTGGAGTCCGAGATTTTGTTCCAATCGATCCATTTTCGAATCCGAGCTCCCTTCGGTCCAAGCTCGTTGCCGAGGGCGTGGCAGACTGAGGCCGTAAGTTCAAGACTTGATTCAGAGTGTTAGATGATTAGTTTGCATACAAGGCTAAAGACTGAAAACTGTGAAGGTAATAGGTGAAAGTAAGAGAGCGGGGACTGGAGGTGGTTAGAAAAGAGATATATGGTGTCTCTGGGTGGTGAGGAAAAGCAGGCAATCCATTCTCTTTGGGCTTTCGGTGAAGTTGCAAGAAGACAATGATCAAGATTCTTCCGACCCATACTTCCTATAATAGTCCGCTATCAGCCTCTTTGACCCCGCTCCGCAACTGATGATGGATCTCATGACCTCTTCAACCGGGACATTCACAGGATAGACATTCTCTCCCTTGAGATGGAAGATATTCCCTGATGTCGGGTTTGGCCCTGTAGGTACAAACACCGTGAAACTGCCATCCGCGTGTCTGTCTGTGACGAATGCAGAGACCATTGTGTCGTTCCCGAAAATCCGGGCAAGAGCGACTGTTCTGAAGGGAGACTCTTTTTCGCCCAGGATATGAACAATCGTCTCTTTGATCAGGGAATAGCCGGGGGCGGCTTTCAGAATTCGGTTTTCAATGCTTCTGTGAACGAATTTTCCCAATCTTGTCGTCACGAAGACACCAACCGTGAAGCAGATCATGATGATAATAAAAATGACGAATACGTCCGCTGAAATTCTTGGAATCTCATATCGCTTAATCACCATATTTGTAAGGGGTTGAATATGATTCGTGACAAAATTAAAGACCCAATTGAAGACGAATATCAGGATGACCACTGGTAGTATGACCACCGTACCTCCCAGAAGAGATGTCTTAAAAAAGGCTTTTATTCTATCCATTCTAATGCTCCTCCATATTGGTCGTAGATAAAAGCACGCGGAAAAGAAACTCGCCTCCCCCTGTTCTCCTTTTCGCGTGAGATGCCCCTATTTCAGTTTCTTCTGGATTAATTCCCTTACTCTCTTGGGATTGGCCTTTCCTGAGGTCTTTCTCATGACCTGACCGATAAGAAAATCAATCGGCTTGGTTTTCCCCTCTCTGATGTGAACCGCGATGTCCGGATTTTCTTCAATAACGCCATTCAGGACTGTTTCCAGGCTTTCCGTGTTCTGAATGGGCCTGAGACCCTGTTGCTCGATGATGGCCTCAGGTTGTTGCCTTGTTTCGAACATGATTTCTAGAACGGTTCGTCCTATCTGATCAGTGATTTCTCCTTTGGCAAGCATGTTGATCAAGGTAGAAAAATCCTTAGGACGAATAGGACAGTCTATTGTTGAGACAGAGGCCTCCTTAAGGAGTTTGAAGAGATCCTTGATAATCCAGTTGCATAATCTCTTTCGGTCACCGCAATATTCAGCGCAGCTTTCAAAGAAGTCGGATACGGCCTTGTCTTTTGTCAGGACCAGCACATCTTTTTTTGGGATCCCATAGTACTCGGTGATGCGGTCAACCTTTTGATCGGGTAGCTCGGGCAGCGTCTCTTGAATCTTTTCGACGAATGCCTGATCGATTTCAAGCTCCACTAGGTCCGGATCCGGAAAATACCTGTAATCCGGCGCATCCTCTTTACTCCTCATGGGAAGTGTGATTCTTTTCTCCTCATCGAAAAGCCGTGTCTCTTGAGGGAGCGACTTGCCTGACCGGAGTACGCCTTGCTGTCTCTTAGCCTCATGTTCCAGAGCATCCATAATAAATCTGAAAGAGGCCATGTTCTTGATCTCCGAGCGGTTGCCGAACTCTGAAGATCCTTTAGCACGAATAGATATATTCACATCACAGCGGAATTGACCTCGCTCTATGACACAATCGCTAATGCCTGTGTATATCAGGATTTGTCTCAGCTTCTCCAAATAGGCTTTGGCCTCATTGATGGAACGCAAAGGGTTGCGTTCGTGATCCGTCACGATTTCAAGGAGGGGAACGCTGGAACGGTTATAATCCACGAGGCTGTACTCCGATTCTTCAAATGAGGCGGTTGAGTGAACCAGTTTGCCGGCGTCTTCCTCCAGATGAATCCGCTTAATGCCTACAGCATAGGGTTGATCGTGGTCGTCTATAATTTCAAGAAACCCATTCTCACAGAAGGGTCGTTCGTATTGAGAGATCTGATATCCCTTAGGAGAGTCTGGATAAAAGTAGTTCTTCCGGGCAAACCGGGCATGCCTGTTGATAGTACAGTGCAGGGCCAGCCCTGCCTTAATGGTGTACTCGACAGCCCTCTTGTTGAGAACAGGAAGGGCCCCCGGTTGTCCCGTACAGACAGGACAAATCTGAGTGTTGGGGGGGGCTTCTGAATCGACCAAGCAGTCGCAGAAGAGCTTTGTCTTTGTCTTCAACTCCACATGAGTTTCAAAACCGATTATCGTGTCGTATTCCATCTTGTCATCAATCGTCTATCAACCATCATTGTTCATCCGCCTTCGCAGGAAACCCCGCATTTATGCGGGGAGGAATGCTCATGTCATCCGCTTCGGCGGATATCGCCCTTGACGCCGGGGCGGATGAACCCGCCGAAGCCTTGTGCGAAGGCGGGTCATGTAATGGGAACCACGGGTTTACCCGTGGGG